>JBIODO010000209.1:0-7426 GCA_044445225.1 Burkholderiales bacterium | reverse complement strand
GCCAGTTCCACCGCCATCGCACGCGTCAACATCTTCAACCCGCCCTTGCTCGCCGCATACGGTGCGGTGCTGGGACGCGCCAGCTCGCTCATCACCGAACAGGTGTTGATGATGCGCCCGGCACCGCGCGGCACCATGCGCCGCGCCACCGCACGGCCGACGTAGAACGCGCTGTCAAGGTTGGTGGTGAGCACTGCGCGCCAATCGGCATCACTCAGTTCGGTGAACTGCGCGCGCCGCGTCATGCCGGCGTTGTTGACGAGGATGTGGATCGGTCCGACCTCGGCCTCGACCCAGGCCACTGCGGACTCCACTGCCTGCGAATCGGTGACGTCGAACGCGCGCGCGTGCACCTGCAAGCCTTCGGCGCGCAGCGCGCCGGCCGTTTCGTTGAGCCGCGCGGCGTTGCGCGCGTTGATCACCACGGTGGCGCCGGCCTGCGCCAGGCCGCGTGCCAGCGTCAGCCCGATGCCGGTGGACGAGCCGGTGACCAGGGCCACCCGGCCATCGAGGCGGAACGTCGGTGCGCTGCTGCTCATGTCGCTCTCCCGTGGCGCGGCCACGGCGGTAGTCTAAGCGGGCACGAGCACGGCGCACCATTGCGTTATCGTCACCGCAACCCATTCAAAGCCCCGACGACGATGCGAATCCTGGTCACCGGCAGCGCGGGCCACCTCGGCGAGGCGCTGATGCGCACGCTCGCCGGCTCGCAGCACGAGGCGCTGGGCATCGACGTCTTGCCGTCGCCGCTCACCCATCGCGTCGGCTCGATCGCCGACCGCGAGTTCGTGCGCTCGTGCATGCACGGCGTGAACGCGGTGCTGCACGCGGCCACGCTGCACAAGCCGCATGTGACCACGCATGCCCGACAGGCCTTCGTCGACACCAACGTCACCGGCACGCTCCATCTGCTCGAGCAGGCCGTGGCGGCGCGCGTGGGCGCCTTCGTCTTCACCAGCACCACCAGCGCGTTCGGCCGCGCACTGGTGCCGCCGCCCGGCGAACCGGCGGCGTGGATCACCGAAGACGTGGTGCCGCTGCCCAAGAACATCTACGGCGCCACCAAGGTGGCGGCTGAAGACCTGTGCGAGCTGGTGCAGCGCGACAGCGGCCTGCCCTGCGTCGTGCTGCGCACGTCGCGCTTCTTTCCCGAAGACGATGACGATCACCACTCGCGCAGCGCGTTCGACGGCGACAACCTGAAGGTGAGCGAGTTTCTCTATCGGCGCGTCGACATCGAAGACGTGGTCGACGCGCACCTGCTGGCGATCGACAAGGCACCGCAGATCGGCTTTGGCCGCTACATCATCAGCGCCACCACGCCGTTCACGCGCGACGACCTGCGCGAACTGCGCAGCGACGCCGCCGCGGTGGTACGGCGCCGTGTGCCCGAGTACGAGGCCGTGTACGCGCGCCGGGGCTGGTCGATGGTGCCGGCGATCGACCGCGTGTACGTCAACGAGCGCGCGCGGCGCGAGCTCGGCTGGCGGCCGCGCCATGACTTTGCCGCCGTGATCGCGCGGCTGCGCAGCGACGACGATTTCCGCAGTCCGCTGGCGCGCGTGGTCGGCGCCAAGGGATACCATCGCCAAGCCCTTTCCTCTCTCACTTCTGCGCCAAGAGCAGACAAGCCATGAGCAGCAAACCCCGCAAGAAACCCCAAGACCTGCGCAGCCAGCAGTGGTTCGGCCGCCAGGACCGCGACGGCTTCGCCTATCGCAGCTGGCTCAAGGGCAAAGGCATCCCGCACGACCAGTTCGACGGCCGGCCGGTGATCGGCATCTGCAACACCTACAGCGAACTCAACCCGTGCAACTCGCATTTCCGAACGCTGGCCGAGCAGGTGAAGATCGGCGTCTACGAGGCGGGCGGCTTTCCGCTGGAGTTCCCGGTGATGTCGCTCGGCGAGGTGCTGCTGCGCCCCACCGCGATGCTGTACCGCAACCTGGCCAGCATGGACGTCGAGGAAAGCATCCGCGGCAACCCGATCGACGGCGTGGTGCTGCTGATGGGCTGCGACAAGACCACGCCGGCGTTGGTGATGGGCGCGTCGAGCGCCAACCTGCCCACCATCGGCGTGTCGGGCGGCCCGATGCTCAACGGCAAATGGCGCGGCCAGGAGTTGGGCTCGGGCACCGGCGTGTGGCAGATGAGCGAGCAGGTGCGCGCCGGCACGCTGAAGCTGCAGGACTTTTTCGACGCCGAGAGCTGCATGCACCGCAGCCACGGCCATTGCATGACGATGGGCACGGCGAGCACGATGGCGAGCATGGTCGAGGCGCTCGGCCTCGGCTTGCCGGGCAATGCTGCGTATCCGGCGGTCGACGGCCGGCGCAACGTGATCGCGCGCAACGCCGGGCGGCGCATCGTCGAGCTGGTGCACGAGGACGTGTTGATCGGCGACATCCTGACGCGCGAAGCGTTCGAGAACGCGATCAAGACGCTGGCCGCGATCGGCGGCTCGACCAACGCGGTGATCCACCTGATCGCGATCGCCGGCCGCCTCGGCGTCAAGCTGTCGATCGACGACTTCGAACGGCTGGCCAGCGAGATGCCGTGCCTGGTGGACATCCAGCCGTCTGGCAAGCACCTGATGGAAGACTTCTGCTACGCCGGCGGCCTGCCCGCGGTGATGAAGGAGATCGCGTCGTCGCTGCATCTGGACCACGTGACCGTGACCGGCAAGACCGTGCGCGACAACATCGCCGACGCACGCAACGACAACCCCGACGTGATCAAGACCGTGGCGCAGCCGTTCAAGGCCAAGGCCGGCATCGCGGTGCTGCGCGGCAACCTGGCGCCGCGCGGCGCGGTGATCAAGCCGAGCGCGGCCACGCCCGAGCTGATGGTGCACAAGGGCCGCGCGGTGGTGTTCGAAGACAGCGACGACTTTCACTCACGGATCGATGACCCTAACCTCGACGTCGATGAACACTGCATCCTGGTGCTGAAGAACTGCGGCCCCAAGGGCTACCCCGGCATGGCCGAGGTCGGCAACATGCCGCTGCCGCCCAAGGTGCTGAAGAAAGGCATCACCGACATGGTCCGCATCAGCGACGCGCGCATGAGCGGCACCGCCTACGGCACCGTGGTGCTGCACACCGCACCCGAGGCCGCCGCGGGCGGCCCGCTGGCGCTGGTGAAGAACGGCGACGTCATCGAGCTCGACGTGCCCAAGCGCCGCCTGCACCTGCACGTGAGCGACGACGAGCTCGCCAAACGCCGCGCGTCGTGGAAGCCGCCGGTGCCCAAGCTGACCAGCGGTTATTGGAAGCTGTACATCGACCACGTGCTGCAGGCCGACGAAGGCGCCGACCTCGACTTCCTGGTGGGCCAGCGCGGCGCATTCGTTCCCAAGGACAATCATTGAGCGACCGGAAGGCTGCGCTCGTCATCGGCGCCGGTGACGCCACCGGCGGCGCGATTGCGCGCCGCTTCGCGCGCGAGGGCTACATCGCCTGCGTCACGCGGCGTCAGGCCGACAAGCTCGAGCCGCTGGTCGAGCGCATCAAGGCCGAAGGCGGCGCCGCGCACGGCTTCGGCTCCGACGCGCGCGACGAGGTGCAGATGAACGAACTCGTCACCCGCATCGAGCGCGACATCGCGCCGATCGAGGTGGCGGTGTTCAACATCGGCGCCAACGTGCGCTTTCCCGTCACCGAAACCACCGAGCGCGTGTACCGCAAGGTGTGGGAGATGGGCGCGCTGGCCGGCTTCCTGATGGGCCGCGAAGTGGCGCGCGCAATGGCGCCGCGCGGCCGCGGCACGATCCTGTTCACCGGCGCCACCGCGAGCGTGCGCGGGTCAGCCGGCTTCGCGGCGTTCTCGGGCGCCAAGTTCGCGCTGCGCGCGCTGGCGCAGAGCATGGCGCGCGAGCTGGGGCCGCAGGGCATCCACGTCGCGCACGTGGTGATCGACGGCGCGATCGACACCGAGTTCATCCGCGAAAACTTCCCCGAGCGCTACGCGCTGAAGGACAAAGACGGCATCCTCAACCCCGACGCGATCGCCGATAACTACTGGATGCTGCACCAGCAACAGCGCAGTGCGTGGACACACGAGCTCGACCTGCGGCCGTGGATCGAAAAGTTCTAGCGCCTGCGGCGAAAGCGCGAACCCCGCCTGCCTGGTCCAGTGCGAGGCCTGCGCCCGCGGGTGCCTGAAGCGATCACGCCAATCGCGTGAACCAACCGCCCGGGCGGGCAGCGTCGGCCACCGGCAGCGCGGGCAGCGCCAGCTAACATGGCGGGCGGGGGGCGTCCGGCCCCATCGCCCTCATGGCTGAAGCTTCGCGAACGTCCACCTCTCCTTGGCAGGCTGTCACCGACGCCGACCACGACGCGTTGCGTGGCCTGCTCGACGCGGCCTGCATGCTCAGTGGCGCCAAGGCCGCGTGGTGGGAGGACGACTTTGGCAACCGCTGGCCCGCCGACGCGACCACGGCGCCGGCCACCCGCACGGTGCGGCACTGCCCGGCCCCGGCGTCAGCGGCGCCGGCTTTGTCGCTGGTGCTGGTGGAGCCCTCGTCGCTGCCGGCTGAGGCCGCGCTCGACGGCATCACGCAGGCGGCCGCCGCACTGGCTGCCGCGCGCGCCGAGGCGGCCTCGGCGCGGCGCGAGGCCGAACGGCTGCTCGATGCCGGCCGTGCGGCGAGCGACTGGCTCTGGGAGACCGACGTTGACGGCCGTGTGGTGTGGATGACCGACAGCATCGTCTCGGCCACCGGGCGCTCCTCCGACGCCGAGGTGGGCACGCGTGCGATGGATGTCAACCGCGTGCGCAGCGACGAATACGCAGCGTCGTACTCACGCTATGTGACCGACCGCGCTGCAAGGCGGCCCATTCGCGAACTGGTGCTCGACCGCGACACGCCCAGCGGGACCATCACGGTGTCGATCAGCGGCAATCCGCGGTTCGACGCCGCGGGCAACTTTCTCGGCTACCGCGGCGCGACGCGCAACATCACCGCCGAAGTGCTGGCGCGGGAGCAGGCGCGACGATCGCATGATCTGCTGCAGCAGGCGCTGGAGGGCCTGCCGGCCAGCGTGATGATCAGCGGGCCCGACGGCCGCATCCTGATGGCCAATCGCCGCTGGCACGACAGCGTCGGGCACGACCTGCCGCCCGATTGCGACACCTGGGAAGCGGTGGTGCGGCACCAGGCGCGCCGCGGCCACTACCCGGATGCCGCCGGGCGCGAGCAAGCGTACGTGGCGTGGCGCCTGGCCCAAAGCAGCACGCAGCCGACACCACTGGAGATTCGCTGGAAGGAGCATTGGGCCTTGTCGGCCGACCAGCGCCTGGCCGATGGCAGCACGGTGCATCTGTCGATCGACATCAGCGACCGCAAGCGCGCGGAGCACGCGCTGCAGAGAGCCGACGAGCGCTGGCGTTACGCGCTCGAAGGCGCCGGCCACGGTGTCTGGGACTGGGACCGCGAACAGGGCATGTATGCATCGCCCTCGCTGCAGGCGATGCTGGGTTACCGCGAAGGCGAGCTGCCGCTGACCGCGTCAACCTGGCGAAGCCTGCTGCATCGCGGCGACCGTGCGCGCGTGCTGGCCGAGGTCATTCGTCATGTGCGCGGCGGCAGCGTCACCTACGAGGTCGAGTACCGCTTGCGCCATCGCGATGGCCACTACCTGTGGATCCACGATCGCGGCCGCGTCCTCGCGCGTGACGATCAGGGCCGTGCGCTGCGCATGGTGGGCACGCAATCCGACATCACCCGGTTGCGCGAAGCCGACCAGGCGCTGCGCGACAAGCATGCCGCCGAGGCGTTGAGCCGCCGCACCAGCGAATTCCTCGCTCGCATGAGTCACGAGGTGCGCACGCCGCTGAACGCCGTGATCGGCTTTGCCGAGCTGATGCACCTGCGCGGCGAGTACCAGGCCGAACAGGTGGAGCACATCCTCGCGGCCGCGCGGCATCTGCTGGTGCTGATCAACGACGTGCTCGATCTGCAACAGGTCGAACAAGACACTCTGGCGCTGCGCGAGGGCCCGGTGCACACCGACACGATGGTGCGCGAGGTGGCGGCGCTGCTGCGGCCGCAGGCCCAGAAGCATGGCGTGTCGCTGCGCCCCGACGCTGTCGCCGGCGCCTGGGTGCACGCCGATGCGCAGCGCCTGCGCCAGGTGCTGCTCAACCTGGGCAGCAACGCGATCAAATACAACCGCCCTGGCGGTGAGGTGCGCTGGCATATCGACGACAGCGATCCGGCACGATGGGGCGTTGTCACGGCCGACACCGGGCCCGGTCTCGATGCCGCACAGCTGGCGCGCCTGTTCCAGCCTTTCGAGCGCCTCGGGCGTGAAAGCACCGACCTCGAGGGCAGCGGCCTCGGCCTGTTGATCGCGCGCCGCCTGGTCGAGGCCATGGGCGGTGTGCTGCAGATGGACAGCATGCCGGGTGCCGGCACACGCGTGACGGCGTGGCTGGCACGCGCGACCCCGGCCCTGGCCGAAGCGGTGCCCGCGCGGCCCGCGGCCAGGCCCGCCGTGGCGCGATCTGCCGCTGGCTTGCGCCGCCGCGTGCTCTATGTCGAGGACAACCCGCTCAATGTCCTGCTGTTCGAGGAGGCGCTGCGCCACGAACTCGGCGTCGAGTTGCGCGTGGCCGTCAGCGGCGAAGCGGCGCTGGCGTTGGTCGAGCACTGGACGCCCGAGCTGCTGATCATCGACATGAACCTGCCAGGCGCCACGGGCACGGAGTTGCTGCACGCGTTGCGTCTGCGCCCGGCACTGGCCGATGCGCCAGCCGTGGTCTGTTCGGCCGACGCCATGCCCGACGACCGCAAGCGTGCGCTGGCCGCTGGATTCGACCACTACTGGACCAAGCCGATCGACGTGCGGGCGCTGCCGGCCGCCATCACCGCAGTGCTGCAGGGCGGCGCGACACTGCCGCCGACAACCGACCTCGCCACCGGGGCCCGCACGCCGACACTGTCGTGACGACGCGCGGCCCGCCGCACTCGAACACGGAACGGCCGGGCCGCGTCAACGACCGCCCGCGTGTGCGCTCCACGTCGCCGCGTCGAACCCCACGGTGATGCGCCCGTCGTCCCACTCGACCACCGGCCGCTTGATCACGCTCGGCTGATCGAGCATCAGCGCGCGCGCCGATCGAGTGTCGTTGACCCGCGCCTGCGTCGCCTCGTCGAGCTTGCGCCACGTCGTGCCCTTGCGATTGAGCAGCGCCTCCCAGCCGGCCGACTGCAACCAGGCGTCCAGGCGCCGGTCGGGCACGCCAGCCTTCTTGAAGTCGTGGAAGGCGTGGCTCGCGCCGCGCTCGTCGAGCCAGGCACGGGCGCGCTTGACGGTGTCGCAATTAGGAATGCCGTAGACGATCATCGGCGCGAGCTTACCCGGCCGCGCCGCGATGGCGAGCGCCGCTACCATCGCGGACACAGCGAGCGACACCATGC
>JBIODO010000208.1:0-7462 GCA_044445225.1 Burkholderiales bacterium | reverse complement strand
GCGCAAGCCCGAACGGCCGCTGAACGTTCTGACCCATTGCAACGCCGGCTGGCTCGCGACCGTGGACTGGGGCACCGCGCTGTCGCCGATCTACCGTGCACAGGCGGAGGGTCTGCCCGTGCATGTGTGGGTCGACGAAACCCGCCCACGCAACCAGGGCGCCAGCCTGACGGCGTTCGAGCTGCGCGAACAAGGCGTGCCGCACACCGTGATCGCCGACAACGCCGGCGGCCATCTGATGCAGCGCGGACAGGTCGACGCGGTGATCGTCGGCTGCGACCGCGTCACCGGATGCGGCGATGTGGCCAACAAGATCGGCACCTACCTGAAGGCGTTGGCCGCACACGATTGCGGCGTGCCGTTCTGGGTGGCGATGCCGCTGTCCACCCTTGATCGCTCGCTGCGTGACGGCATGGCCGAGATTCGAATCGAGGAGCGCAGCGCGCGCGAGGTCACGCACCTCACCGGGCGTGCACGCGACGGCACCACCGTCGAGGTGCAGCTGGTGCCCGACGGCACGCCGGCGTGCAACCCCGCGTTCGATGTGACACCGGCCCGATTGGTGACCGCGTTGATCACCGAACGCGGCGTCGTGCCGGCCACCCGTGAGGGCATTGCGGGCCTGTTTGAAGAACGGCGACCGGGAGCGCATTGATGGCCGACGACCGTGCCCTGCGCGAGCAGCTCGTAGCCGCCGTGCGCCGGCTCGATCAGCTGGGCCTGAATCGCGGCAGCACAGGCAATGCGAGCGTGCGCGGCAGCGCGGGCGGCGGTTACTGGATCACGCCCACCGGCATGGGTGCAGAGATCGGCGTGGACGATCTGGTGTGGATGGGCGATGACGGCAGCGTGCGCGGTACATGGCGGCCTTCGAGCGAGGCGCCCTTTCATCGCGCGGTCTATGCGGCGCGCGCCGACCTGCACGCCGTGGTGCACGCGCATTGCGTCCACGCCACGGCCCTGGCCTGCCTGCGCAAGCCGCTGCCGGCGTTTCACTACATGGTCGCGGTGGCCGGCGGCGACAGCGTCCCTTGCGTGCCTTACCACCTCTTCGGCACGCAGGAGCTGTCGCACGCGGTGGCGCAGGCCTTTGGCGAGCGACACGCCTGCCTGCTCGCGAACCACGGCCTGGTGGCGGGCGGCACCTCGATTGCGCACGCCATGAAGGTGGCGGTCGAGGTCGAGTCGCTGTGCGAAACCTACCTGGCTGCGCTCGCGGCCGGTGAGCCCAGCTTGCTGTCACGCGACGAGATGGCGGCCGTGATTGCGCGTTTCAACGACTACGGACCAGCGCGGCGCGCCGGTTCCGGGCGCTAGCGAACGGGCCGCTTCGCACAACCGTGGCGCGAGGCCCGGCGGATTCGGGGCCCTTCACGTGCCAGCCCGCCCGTGTGAGCCTGCAGGGTTTCCACATTGACAGCCAAATGCGTGCTGCCCATAGTTAACCACCCAGTTAACTCCAATCCAAGTCGAAGGAAGACCGACATGCACTCACGCACTTTGTGGAAGTCCTTGCTGGCCGCAGCCGCCGGCCTGGCGCTGGCCGGCGTGGCCCAGGCCCAGCAGTGGAAACCCACGCGCCCGATCAACCTGATCGTGCCGTGGGCCGCCGGTGGCTCCACCGACCAGGTGACGCGCGTCACCGCGGCGGAGCTGGAGAAGGTGCTGGGGCAGACCATCGTGGTCGTCAACCAGCCGGGCGCGTCGGGCTCGATCGGCAGCAAGAGCGCGTTCGACGCGCCGCGCGACGGCTACACCTGGACCGCCGGCGCCGCGCAGGACCTCGGCACCTACGAGACGCTGGGCACGCTGAAGGCGCGCATCACCGACTGGCACCTGTTCCTCAACGTGGCCAACATCCAGGTGATCGGCGTCAACCCGAAGACGCCGTACAACGATGCCAAGGAGCTGCTCGACGCGATGAAGGCCAAGCCCGGCCAGATCAGCGTGGCCACTGCCGGTGTCACCTCGGCCGGCCACAACGCGATGGAGCTGATCAGCAAGGTCACCGGCGTGAAGTACCGCCACGTCACCTACGACGGCGGCAACCCGGCGGTGGTGGCCACAGTGGCCGGCGAGGCCGACGTCACCACGCAGCTCGCGGTGGAACAGGCCGACATGATCCGCGGCAAACGCCTGCGCCCGCTGGCCACCGTGAGCGACAAGGCGCTCGAGCTCGAGGGCTACGGCACGATCGCGCCGCTGTCGTTGACGCTGCCGGGCTTCACCGCGCCGGCCAACTACTTCGGCATCTTCATTCCCAAGGGTGTGCCCGACGAGGTGGTGAAGACCATCGAGAAGATCTGGGCCGACACCATCGTCCACAGCGAGGCGCTGAAGAAGTACGCCGCCAGCCGCGGCGCCCTTTTCGCGCCGCAATATGGCGAGGCCGCGCAGAAGGCCGTGTTCCCCGCGGTGCAGGCCAACGCGTGGCTGTTGTTCGATGGCGGCAAGGCCAAGGTGTCGCCCGACACGGTGGGCATTCCGAAACCCCAGTGATGCGCCGGCCTGCGCGCAATCGATGACCGCCCCCGTTGCGACCCCGAGCGATCCGGCAGCGACAGCGCCGCACGCCGACTCGCCGATCAGCCCGCGCTCCGACCTGGCCGACGGCGTCGGCTGGATCGTGTTCGGCGTAGCGGTGCTGATCGGCTCGCTCGCGATGGACCGGCTCGAGCAGCAGCACATCAATCCGTACACGGCGCCCGGGCTGCTGCCGGGGCTGCTCGGCATCGCGATGATCCTGCTCGGCGGCATCCTCGCGCTGCGCAGCTGGCGACGCGGCGCGCTGCATCAAGCAGCCGCACCCGCGACGGCCGATGAGGGCGAGCAGCGGCGGCGCATCTGGATTGTCATCGCGCTGTGCGCCACCTATTGCGTCGTGCTGATCGGACACGGCCTGCCGTTCTGGCTGGCCTCGTCGATCTACGTGGCGGGCTCGATCCTGATCCTGCAACGCCTGAGCCGCGATGCGCAGGCCAGGCGGATGTCGACGCGGGCCGTGGTCAATGCCCTCGTCATCGGCGTGAGCGCGGCCGTCATCACCCAGGCGGTGTTCCAGGAGCTGTTCCTGGTGCGCCTGCCCTGAAGTCACGCGCTCGGTAGCCCGCGATGCTGCAAGGCCTGTCCGACCTGGGGCACGCGTACCTCGGCTTCCTGAATCCCGGCACGCTCGCCTATGGGTTGGGCGGCGCGCTCGTCGGCATCGTGATGGGCATCCTGCCGGGCCTGTCGGCCACGCTGGCGATCGCGCTGCTGACCACGCTGACGATCAAGCTGCAGGCCAACGACGCGATCCTGGTGCTGATCTGCTCGTACGTCGGCGCGCTGTACGGCGGCTCGCGCACCGCGATCCTGCTCAACATCCCCGGCACCGCGGCCAACGCGGCGTCGTGTGCCGATGGCTACGCCCTCGCGCAAAAGGGGCAGGCCGGCCGCGCGATCGGCATCGCCACATCAGGCGCCTTCGTCAGCACACTGTTCGGCGTGTTATGCCTGGCCACGTTCACGCCGGTGCTGGCCGAAGTGGCGCTGTCGTTCGGCGCTTTCGAGTTCTTCTGGCTGGCGCTGTTCGGCGTCACCATGTCGGGCAGCATCGTCGGCAACGATCCGCTCAAGGGTTGGTTGATGGGCATGCTCGGCCTGTTCATCGCGCAGATCGGACAGGAAGGCCTCTACGCGTACGACCGCTTCACGCTCGGCTGGGACGAGCTCGCGGGCGGCATCGCGCTGATTCCGGCGCTGGTGGGCGCATTCGGCTTGGCCGAGGTGTTGACCACATTGGCCGATCCGATCGAACGCAAGATCGTCGAGCTGCGCGACTCGGTGCTGCCGCGCTTTCGCGAGATCGTGCAGTACTGGCGCACCGTGCTGCGCTCGGGCGTGATCGGCGTGTTCACCGGCTTGCTGCCCGGGGTCGGCGAAGACGCCGGCGCGTGGATGTCGTACGCCGCCGCCAAAGCGGTGAGCAAGGAGAAAGAACAATTCGGCAAGGGCTCGATCGACGGCCTGATGGCCGCCGAGACCGGCGACATGGCGTCGATCCCCGGCCACATCATCCCGTGCCTGGCGCTCGGCATCCCCGGCTCGGCGCCATCGGCGGTGCTGATGGCCGCGATGATCATCCACGGCATCCAGCCCGGGCCGATGCTGATGATCCAGCACCCGCATTTCATCTACGAGGTGGTGGCGATGACGACGCTGGCGTCGATCACCATCTTGCTGTTCGGCCTGTTCGGCGTGCGGCCGCTGCTGCACATCCTGCGCGTGCGGCGCGCGGTGCTGATGCCGATCGTGTTCCTGCTGTGCACGGTGGGCGCGTTCGCCACTGCGTCGCGCCTGTTCGACGTCTACGCGATGCTGGCCATCGGCATCGGCGCATTCTTCCTGCGCCGCCGCGGCTACGAGATGGCGCCGCTGGTGCTGGGCCTGGTGCTCGGTCCGCTGCTCGACAAGAGCCTGCGACGCGGGCTGGTGTTGTCCGACGGCAGCCTGGCGCCGTTCTTCACGCGGCCGATCTGCATCGCGTTCGCCACCGTCACGCTGTTCACGATCCTGCTCTACGTGCCGGTATTCAAGACGGCCGTCGATCACGCGCGCGGCGGCATCAAGGCGCTGTTCGCGCGCCGCGGCGGGTGAGTGGGCTCGCCATGAAGTTCGCGTTGTGCAACGAGGTGCTGCAGCCGCTGCCGTTTCAGCGGCAGTGCGAGATTGCCGCGGCGCTGGGCTACGACGGCCTGGAGGTGGCGCCCTTCACGCTGGCCGACGACCCGATGGCGATCAGCGATGCGCAGGCCGCAAGCTTGCGCCGCATCGCCGAGGACGCCGGCATCGGCATCAGCGGCCTGCACTGGCTGCTGGTGGCGCCGGCGGGTCTGTCGATCGTCAGCGCCGATGCCGCGGTGCGCGCGCGCACGGTTGCAGTGATGCAGCGGCTGGTCGAGCTGTGCAGCCTGATGGGTGGCAAATATCTCGTGCACGGCTCGCCGAAGCAGCGCTCGGTGCCGGCAGGCGAATCGATGGCCAGCGCGCGAGAGCGCGCGATCGAATGCCTGGCGCACGCGGCGCGGCGCGCGCAGGCGTGCGGCGTCACCTACTGCATCGAGCCGCTGTCGCCGCGCGAGACCGACTTCATCAACACCGTGGCCGACGCGGTGGCGCTGCTCCAAGCCATCGGCTCGCCGGCCTTGCGCACGATGATCGATTGCAGCGCCGCCGGCCAGGCCGAAAGCGAAGCCGTCGACGCGCTGATGGCGCGCTGGATGCCCGGCGGCCACATCGCCCACGTGCAGGTGAACGACCCCAACCGGCGCGGCCCGGGCCAGGGCGCGCTGGCGTTCGCGCCGATCCTCGCGACGCTGCTGCGCATGCAGGCCGCCGGCCACTACCGCGGCATCGTCGCAGTCGAGCCGTTCGACTACGTGCCCGATGGTGTCGGCTCGGCGGCACGCGCGATCGGTTACCTCAAGGGCGTGCTCGAAGGCCTGGCATCGCGATGAACGACGCACCGCGATTCATCGTGCGCGACATCGCGCTGCACGAGCGGCCCGTGAAGTTGCGGCTGCCGTTTCGCTTCGGCGTGGTCACGCTCACCGAATGTCCGCAGGCGTTCGCGCATGCGCGCATCGAACTGGTCGACGGGCGCTCGGCGTGGGGTGCCGCGGCCGAGCTGATGGCGCCGAAGTGGTTCGACAAGAACCTGGCGCTGACCAACGACGACAACTTCGAGCAGCTGCGCGACGTGCTGCGCCTGGCGCGTAGCGCCTACCTGGCCGACGCGACGGCCGACACCGCATTCGGCCACTTCGCGCGCCACCACAACGCGCACCAGGCCGCCAGTGCGCAACGCGGCCACAACCCACTGCTGGCGAGCTACGGGCCGGCGCTGATCGATCGCGCACTGCTCGACGCGCTGTGCCGGGCGCTCGGTGTCTCTTTCTACGCCGCGATGCGAGGCAACCTGGCCGGGCTGGGCGCCGAGCACGCTGCATTCGCCGGCTTCGACTGGGGCCGCATCCTGGCAGGGCTGGCGCCAGCCGCCACGATCGACGCGCGCCACACGGTGGGGTTGGTCGACGCGATTACTGCCACGGACCTGCGCCAACCGGTGAACGACGGCCTGCCCGAAACGCTGGAGCAGGTGATCGCGCGCTACGGGCACCGCCACTTCAAGCTCAAGGTCGGCGGCCGCATCGATGACGACCTGGCGCGCCTGACGGCCATCGCCGCGGTGCTGGATCAAAGGGACACCGACTACCTCGTCTCGCTGGACGGCAACGAGCAATACGAAGACGCCGCCGGCGTCGCCGAGCTGCTGGCTCGCGTGGCCGAGATGCCCACACTGGCGCGGCTGCTGCGCTCGATCGCGTTCATCGAGCAGCCGATCGCGCGCAAGAGCGCGCTGGATGTCGACGTGCGCGCCATCGCGGCCATCAAGCCATTGATCGTCGACGAATCCGACGGCGAGCTCAATGCCTTCGTGCGCGCGCGCGAGCGCGGCTACACCGGCATCTCGAGCAAGACCTGCAAGGGCCTGTACCGGTCGCTGCTCAACGCCGCGCGCTGCGTCGCCTGGAACGCCGAGACCGGCGCCGCGCGCTACTTCATGTCGGGCGAAGACCTCACCACCCAGGCCGGCCTGGCGGTGCAGCAGGACCTGGCGCTCGCGAACCTGCTCGGCATCACGCACGTCGAGCGCAACGGGCATCACTACGTCGACGGCATGGCAGCGCTGGCGGAAGGCGAGCAGCGCCTCTTTCTGACCGCACATCCCGATCTGTACGAGCACTCGCACGGCGCAGTGCGCCTGCGCATCCGCGACGGCCGCATCGCGATGGCATCGCTCGAGTGCGCGGGCTACGCCAGCGCCGCCCTGCCCGACTTCGACACGATACCCGCGCTGGCGAGCGCCGACCCCATTCACCGGAGCTGAAAGACGATGGCCACGCAACGACTCGGCATCATCATGAACGGCGTCACCGGGCGCATGGGCATGAACCAGCACCTGATCCGCTCGATCAAGGCGATCCGCGATCAAGGCGGAGTGCCGCTCGGCAACGGCGAGCGCGTGATGCCCGATCCGATCCTGATCGGCCGCAACGCCGAGAAGATCGCGGCACTCGCGCAAGCGCACGGCATCGCTCGCTTCGGCACCGACATCGCGAAAGCACTGGCCAACCGCGACGACACGGTGTTCTTCGACGCCGCCACCACGCAGATGCGTCCGGCGTTGCTGACGCAGGCCATCGAAGCCGGCAAGCATGTGTACTGCGAAAAGCCGGTGGCTACCAACCTCGACGATGCGCTGGCCCTGTTCCGTCTTGCGCAATCCAAGGGCATCAAGCACGGCGTGGTGCAGGACAAGCTGTTCCTGCCCGGTCTGATGAAACTCAAGATGCTGGTCGACTCGGGCTTCTTCGGCCGCCTGCTGTCGGTGCGCGGCGAGTTCGGCTACTGGGTGTTC
>JBIODO010000207.1:0-7489 GCA_044445225.1 Burkholderiales bacterium | reverse complement strand
TTGGTCGGAAGTCTAATCTAAACGCGAATATTTCTCAATAGAGTTCCTTCTCCGATGTAAGGGCGAAACCCGAGGGTCTTAACCCCGCCGGGCGCGACCGCCCGTTCAAGACCAGGTCGGCCCACCGGCGCCTCTTCCGTCCCAGCGGACGACGTGGCCCGCGGCGGCACCGTCCAACTCGAACGCGGAGACTGCGATGACGATTCACCGTCGGACCCTATTGACCAGCACCCTGGCCTTGGCCATCGCGGCGCCATTCGCGCCGCCCGCCCGGGCGGAGGCAGGCCACCTGATGCCCTACGACAGCGAGGGGCAAATGCGCGAGGCGCTCGAGCGCTGGCAACAGCGGTCGCAACGCCAGGCCGGCGAGCGGCGCCGCGCCGAAGGGCAGGCGGCGCAGGACAGCGCCGCGCCGTCGATCAGCCTGGCCCAGGGTGCTGCCAAGAGCATGGCCGCGCCGGCCGCAGTGGCCGAAGCAGCGGCGGGCGAATCGATCACCAACGTGCAGACGGCTGGCGTCGACGAGGGCGGCATCGTCAAGCAGGTGGGCAACTTCCTGATCGTGCTGCGGCGCGGCCGGTTGTTTACCGTGCGGGTTGGCGGCGACACGTTGCAGCCGATCGCCGCCGTCGACGCTTTCGCGCCGAACGCCAATCCGCAAGGTGCCTGGTACGACGAGTTGTTGGTGTCCGGCCGCGACGTGGTGGTGATCGGCTACTCGTATGCGCGCGGCGGCACCGAGATCGGCCTGTTCGAGCTCGACGGCGAAGGCGGATTGCGCTATCGCGCGACGCACCACTTGCGCTCGTTCGACTACTACAGTTCGCGCAACTACGCGAGCCGCCTGATCGGCCGCCGGCTGATCTTCTACACGCCGACGCTGCTGTCGCCGTGGCGGGCGCAGCCGTGGCAGCAGTTTCCGGCAGCGAGGCGCTGGCAGGGCGAGGCCGATGCGCTGGGTTTTCAGCGCATCCTGCCCGCGACCCGCGTTTACCGCACCGACGACGAGTTCGAGCCCGGCGAGGCGTTGGCGCTGCACACCGTCACGACCTGCGAACTCGGCGGCGACGATCTGCGCTGCGAGTCCACCGCCGTGCTCGGCCCCGCTGGGCGCGTGTTCTACGTGTCGCAGGGGTCGGTCTACGTGTGGACCAGTGCGTGGCGCCGCCAGCCAGTGGTGCCCGGGCAGCGCGTCGAGCCGCCACGCACGCTGTCCGCAGTGTTTCGTCTGCCGCTCGATGGCGCTGCACCGAGTGCGATCAAGACCGCCGGGGTGCCGATCGACCAGATGTCGTTCCTGGAAGAGGGCGGCCACTTGAACGTGTTGCTCAGGGAATCGGGCCGCGGCGAGGGCATGTGGGGCAGTGAGGCGACACAGGGCTCGATGGCACTGTTGCGCGTGCCGCTGTCGGAATTCGGCGACGGCCGTGGCTCGGCGCGGCGCGAACACTACCGCCGCGTGCCCGGCGCGGCAGGCGGTGCTCTGCAAAACCGCTTTGTCGGCGACTGGTTGGTGTGGGGTGGTGCAGTCGATGGCAACGGCGCGTCAGCCTGGGCGCTGCGTTATGCATCGGCAGCCGAGGCGAGCGTGCTGTCACCCGGCCACGCCGTCGAGCGCATCGAGGCGCTCGGGCGTGACGCGGTGCTGGTCGGCTCGCAGGGTGCGGACCTGCACTTCAGCGCCGTGCGCCTGGCGCGCGGCGAGGCGCGGCCAGCCGGCCGCCACGTGCAGCCCGGCGTGGCGCAAGGCGAGACGCGCACGCACGGCTTCTTCTACCGCGCGCAAGCCGACGAATTGGGCGTGCTCGGCCTGCCGGTGCTGGGCAGTGGCGGGCGGCGCCACGGCGTGTATGCGGGCGCGCAAGGTGCCGCGGCGGTGCTGTTCCTGCGCAATCGCGACCTGCGCTTCACGGCGCTCGGGCAGCTGCGCGCCAGCGAAACCGGCGCGCATGACGACCGCTGCAAGGCCAGTTGCGTCGATTGGTACGGCAACGCGCGGCCGATCTTTCTCGGCGACCGCGTGCTCGCGTTGATGGGCTACGACGTCGTCGAGGGCCGCATCGAGAGCGCGGGCTGGCGTTTCGCCCAGAGCTCCGACACGCCTTTTCACGAGCAGATCGTCGAGCGGCGGCGCGTGAGCTTCTCGCCCGACGCTGCGGCATGGCGCGAAGGACGATATTCACCATTCAACTGACCACGTAGGCGGCCGCCGCGGTGGCGATCAGCGTATCGTCGTCGTTGACCAGGCGCATCTGCGTGGTGCCGACGCGGCCGCCCAGCCGCAGCACCTCGGCGCTGGCGATGAAGTGCTTGCCCAGGCCCGGACGCAGGTAGTCCACGCGCAGGTCGATCGTGCCGAGCTTGGAAAAACGCTGCATCACCTGCGCCGCCGGCTCGTCGGCATGCTTCTCGCCGATCGCCCACATCAACGCCAGGCCGCCCATCGCGTCGAGCGTGGCCGAGATCACGCCGCCGTGCAGGCGCCCGTACAGGTGGTGGCCCACCAGCTCGGGCCGCATCTCGAAGCGCAGCGTCGGCCCGTCGGGCCCGCGGCCGGTGAATTTCAGGCCGAGCAGTTGGTTGAAACGGATCTGCTGCTCGAACAGCGTCGTCAGCACGGCGTCGAGCCGGGCTTGTTCGGCAGCGCTGCGGCGGGGTGTGGGGCCGTGCGTCATCGGCCACCAGCATAGCCGCGCGCGCCGGGCGCAACCCGGCGCCGCGCGCGCTCAGCGGTTCGAGGCGATCGGCGTCGAGGGCGCCGGCAGACGGCTCACCAAGTGGGTGGTGGTGGCTTGCCCGCTGCTGCGGTCAAGCGTCGACATGCGGAACACCACCGACGAGGGCGCGCCATCGCAGCGCCAGGTGGCGCTCACCGGGGTGAGCGTCACGCTCGATGCGGTCTTGCCGCTCAGGCGCACGGCCTGGCCGGCGTCAGCCAGGCCACGTTCGCGCAGCGAGCGCATCAGCACCTGGGGATCCTCGCCGCCCGGCATCGCCTCGCTGCCGGCGCAACCGTAGATGGCGAAGCTCTCGTTGTCGACCCAGACCACGTCGGTGGGAGCGGCCACGGCTGCAGCGCCCGCGAGCGCAAGCAGGATCGTCGCTGAGCTGAGCAACCGGTGTGTGGTGGGCGTCGCCATGATGGAGTCTCCGCGTGCGTTGCGTGTGTCCCCACGGTAGGTCGAGCGGCCCGCCTTGCCTGCCCCCTCGCCAGGGGGTCGCGCGTGCGGCGCGCAGCAGGGCGTTGAATCTCACACGATTGCATCGCATCGCGTGCGGCGCGCACGCCACGGCGCGTGACGATGCGAGCGTGACGAAGTGCCGAGCCGGCGGCTCAGGCTTGCAGGCCGCGCCGGCGCTTGCAAACGCTGAGCCCCAACTCAGGCATTGGCGTCATGGTGCTCGCGATGCGCGGCGCGCAACTGGCGCAACACGAGCAGCGCCTGCGCGAACTCGAAGCGTTGCAACAGCCCGCGCAGACGCCGGCTGCCGGGGCCGAGCGGCGCCTGCATCGCATCTTGCAATTGACGATAGTGGCCCAAGGCGGCGTAGTCGGCCTTTTCGAGCAAGGCCTCGAGGCGGTCGAGCTCGGCCTCCAGCCACGCGCGGTCAACCTCCGGCGCAGGCAGGGTCGAAGGCGTCGTTGCCAGCCGCCCGTCGATCGCCATCACCACCTGCGCCAACTCGCGCATCAAGGCCTGCGCGTCACCATCGAGCTCGCTCGCGCCGATGCCGTCGATCACGTCGCGCTCGAGCGACGCGGCGTGTGCCGACAGCGCGCTGGCGCCGATTGCCGCGCTGGCGCCCTTCAACGAATGAGCCTGGCGACGTGCCGCATCGAGTGCAGCATCGGCGAGCGGACTGTTCAGCGCGGCGATGCCGTTGCGGTAGGTCAGCACGAATTGTCTGAGCACGCGTTCGTAGACATCGACGCGCCCCGCAAAGTAGCGCGCCAGCACCGATTCATCGAGGCCGTGCACCGGCTCTCGCGCGCGCTCGGGCGCGGGCTCAGGTGGGCGCGCCAGCTGCGGGGCCAGCGCCGCATCGGCCGCGGCCGGTGCACCGGGCGGCAGCCAGCGCAACAGCGTGCTGTAGAGCAGCTCCGGATCGACCGGCTTGACGATGTGGTCCTGCATGCCCGCCTGCTCGCAGGCCAGCCGGTCATCGCCGAACGCATTGGCCGTCATCGACAACACCGGCGTGTCGCGGTGGGCCGGCAAGGCGCGGATCTCGCGCGTGGCCTGCAGCCCGTCGATGCCCGGCAGCTGCACGTCCATCAGGATCAGGTCGTAGCAGCCCCGGCGCGCCGCTTCCACCGCCTCTTCACCGGTGAGGGCCACGTCGACCTGCAGGCCGGCCGTGCGCAGCCACTCAAGGGCCACCTCGAGGTTGGCCGCGTTGTCCTCGGTGAGCAGGATGCGCGCGCCCGCGTGCTGCTGGCGCAAGCGCGCCTCGAGCACGCGCAACGACTCGCCGGGTTCGGCCTCCATGTCATTGCCGAACACGGTGTCACCGCTGCGCTCGTCTTGCGCCAATTCGAGCCGTGCCTCGAACCAGAAGCGGCTGCCGCGCCCCGGTTCGCTCGACACGCCCGCGTCCCCGCCCATCAGCTGCGCCAGGTGGCGTGTGATGGCCAGGCCCAGGCCAGTGCCGCCGAAGCGGCGGGTCGTGGTGCTGTCGGCCTGCTCGAAGGCCGCGAACAGCTTGGCGATCTGGTCGGGCTCGATGCCGATGCCGGTGTCGGCGACCGTGAAGCGCACGCGCAGTGCTGCCTCATCTTGGTCAACGGCGTGCACCTGCATCTCGATGCCGCCGCTGTCGGTGAACTTCACCGCATTGCTCAGCAGGTTGAGCAGCGCCTGCGAAAGCCGGGTCGGGTCGCCGCGCAGGCGGTCGGGCACGGTGCCGGCGTCGATCGCGATGGTCAGCCCCTTGGTGCGCGCTCGCTCGGCCACCATCGCTTCGGCGCGGCGCAGCATCGCACGCAGCGAGAAGTTGGTGCGCTCCAAGGTCAGCTTGCCCGACTCGATCTTAGACAGGTCGAGGATGTCGTCGATCACTTGTGAAAGGTGCCGCGCAGCGTCGTGGATCTTGTCGAGCCGGTCGGCCTGCGAGGGGCGCGGGTCGTCGCGCCGCAACAGATGCGCCAGGCCGATCACCGCGTTCATCGGCGTGCGAATCTCGTGGCTCATGTTGGCCAAGAAGGCGCTCTTGGCACGCGTGGCCGCCTCGGCCTTGTCGCGTGCTTCGATCAGGTCGGCGTTGAGCTGCTTGAGTTGCGCCTCGGCTCGTTTGACATGGCTGATGTCGGTGACGAGCACGAAGAAACCGTGCACCGTGCCGTCGCGCGCGTCGGGCACGTAGTGCGCCAGCGATGGCGCCACGCGCCCGGTGGGCGAGCGCGCCTCGAGCTCGACCAGTTGTGCGCGCCCGTTCAGCACCTCCTTGACCATGGCCAGGTTGGCGTCGTACCGATCGGCCGGCAGCACGTCGCGGGCATGCTTGCCAAGCATCTGCTCGGGCGTGAGGCCGAACCAGCGCGCGTAGTCGATGTTGGCGAAGCGGCAGTGCAACTCGCGATCCCAGTAGCCGAACATGCCCGGAATGTTGGCTGCCAGCAGGCGCAAAAACGCCTCCGACTGCTCCAGCCGGGCCGCGGCGCGCTGCAGCTCGGCGGTGCGCTCCTGCACCAGCTCCTGCAGGCGATGCCGGTGCTGCGCCAGCTCGTCGCCGATGCGCTGGCGCTCGGTGATGTCGCGCGCGATGCCAAACACGCCGATCACGGCACCCTGGCCGTCGCGCAGCGGCCCTTTTGTCGACTGGAACGTGCGCGGGCCTTGTGCCGTGGTGAGGTGTTCCACGAGACTGATCGTGCGCCCTTCGCTGATCACGCGCGCATCGTTGGCGCGCAGCTGCTCGATCTCGGCGTCGGGCAGGGCCAGGTCCTGCAGCGAACTACCGCCCGCGTTCTTGAAAGGCAGCCCCTCCAGCGCTGCCCGATTGCGCAATAAAAAGTGGCCGTGCAGGTCGCGCGCGAAGATCGAATCGGTGGAGCCCTCGGTCAGGGAGTCGAGCAGCGCCAGCGCGCGCAGCTTGGCTTCACGCTCGCCGCCTTGTGCCAGCGCTACGCGCAGCGCCTCGCGCTCGCGCGCGGCGTACAGGCCGAGCGCCAGCGCAAACAGCGCCAGCAGGCCGGCGGCGATGATCCACACCGAGTTGCCCATGGCGTTGGCCATCAGCTCGCTGCGGTCGATCTTCACCACCAGGTACCAATCGGTGCCACGCACGCGGCGCACCACGCCCGTCACCGGCACGCCGTGAAAGTCGGTGCCGTCATACGCGGTGCCCAGCGGCTGCTCGCCGCGGATGGCCTGGGCGGACAACAGCTCGGGCGTGCTCAACGGCAACGGCGGCGCGCGCCCGAAGGTACCGCCGACCATGCCGCCGTCGGCGCGCACGAGCAGCGACTCGGCGGTGCGGCTGGGCACCGGCCAGCCGCGCAGCAGCGGGCCGATGAAGACGCCGGTGTCGATGCGCAGCACGGCCACCACGCGTGCTGGCGTGCCGGTGCGGATCAGCGGCGCCACGATGTCGAGTCGCTGCCGCGGCTGTGCTTCTTCGGCGCGGTAGATCTCGCTGTGCTGCGCGTCGCCGGTGGCCACCGCTCGCAGCACGGCGGCGCGCAGGCCAGGCGGCACCTGCCGATCGGTGTTCGCCTCGTTGGCCACCGGCTGCGCGGCGCTGTCGAGCAGCAGCCAGCCGTGGTAGTGGTTGGACTGCGTGAATTCGCTCATGCGCTCGAGCAGCCGCTTGCCGGCGGCGCGGTCGCGCTGGTCCTGCCATTGCATGTAGGCCGACGATACATACTCGCTGTTGCGCAGGAACAGCGCCTCCGACATGCGGTCGGACAGCCAGTCGTCGATCTGCTTGGCGCGCAGGTCCGACACCGCCTCGAGCCGCGCCACGTCGCGCCCGCGCTCGAGCCGGTAGTTCAGCGTCACTGCGCTCGCCGTCAGGCCGATCGCCAGCACGGCCAGCAGTGCCAGCTGGGTGAAGAAGCCCGGCCCGGGCGATTCGAACGCCACGCCGCTGTGCATGCGCCACATCAGCCAGTACAGCAGCGACGAGGTCACGATCACGAAGACCCAGCCCTTGTACAGGCTCAACGCGCTGCGTTGCTGCGCATCGGCCACCAGATGCTCCAGCGCGAGGTCGGAGCCGTAGATCCACAGCGCTGCGAACAACGCGTAGACGAACACCACCCCCAGGATGCGCCGTCGCGGTGCCAACGATCGAATCGAGGCTGCCAGCGTGTTGGCAGTCATGGCGCCGAGCGCGCCACCGCGGCATCGGCATCGCCCGCGGGCTGCGCTCGCAGACGGGCCTCCTTGGCGGCCAGGTCTTCGGCCGAGTCGGCGTGCCGCTCGGCGATGGTGCGGAAGGTGTCGAAGTCGGCGAGGAAGGCGTCGACCACGTCGGGGTCCAGATG
>JBIODO010000206.1:0-7515 GCA_044445225.1 Burkholderiales bacterium | reverse complement strand
GCAGCGCCGGCCACAACTCGCGGATGCGGTCTTCGTTGAAGCCGGGCAACTCGGCCCACGACGCCGGCACCCAGCGTGCGCGGGCACGCACGATCGTCGTTGGCGCCACCGACGCCGCCGTGGCGGTGGCGGCCGCGCGCGGTGGCGCCACGGGCGGGGGTGCTGGCTCGCCGCAACCGACCGCGACACCTAGAATCGCCGCCACCGCGGCGCCGTGCAGGCAACGCACCACCGACACTCGGGCGCAGCGCTGCCCGCCTCTACGCATGTGGGTCATCGTTCTGGAAATGCTGGCCGCACTGGGCGCGCTGCTGTTCATCGTGTGGTGGACCATGTTCGCCGGCCGCCGCCGCGGTGAACGGCGTGACGATGATCCCGACGCTCAATGAAGCGCGGCCGGGTCGGCGAGCAGGAACTCCGGCACCTCGGCCTCGAACCAATGGGCGTCATGCGTGATGCAGATGTAGCTGCCGCGCATCGTGCCCATCGGGGTGGCAATCTGCACCCAGCTCGAGTAGTCGAAGGTCTCGCTCGGGTTGAGCAGCGGCTGGTGGCCCACCAGGCCCAGGCCGCGCACCTCCTGCACCTGGCCGCGGTGGTCGGTGATCCACCAGTGGCGCGCGATCAGTTGCGCGGCGGTGTCGCCGGTGTTGGTGATGGTGATTGTGTACGCATAGGCGTACTGCTCTTGGGCCGCGTCGGTCTGCTCCGGCAGCGGCCTCACCACCACTTTGCACGAGAGCTGCGGCTTGGACATGGCCGGCATTCTAGGCACCGGCCCCGGAGGATCCAATGCAGCGTCGATTGCCCTGCGACAATGGGCGCCGCCCGCTGGTAACTCCGCGCGAGTTGCCAAGTTGCTCGTGATGATCTGTCGCCTCGAACCGCATGACCCGCACCCACCGCATCGCCCCGAGCATCCTGTCGGCCGACTTCGCCAGGCTCGGCGACGAGGTGCGCGCGGTCATTGCCGCCGGCGCCGACTGGATCCACTTCGACGTGATGGACAACCACTACGTGCCGAACCTCACCTTCGGCCCGATGGTGTGCGAGGCGCTGCGCAAACATGCCACCCGGGCCGACGGCACGCGCGTGCCGATCGACGTGCACCTGATGGTGCAGCCGGTCGACGCGCTCGCGCTGGCATTCGCCAAGGCGGGTGCCGACTGGATCAGCTTTCATCCCGATGCCAGCACGCACGTCGATCGCACGCTGCAGCTGATCCGCGACGCCGGCTGCAAGGCGGGCCTGGTGTTCAACCCGGCGGCGTCGATCGAGGGCCTGGAGTGGGTGCTCGACAAGGTCGATCTGCTGCTGGTGATGAGCGTCAACCCGGGCTTCGGCGGCCAGAGCTTCATCGACTCGGCGCTGCGCAAGATCGAGCGGCTGCGGCGGTTGATCGATGGCAGCGGCCACGACATCCGGCTCGAAGTCGACGGCGGCATCAAGGTCGACAACATCGGCCGCGTGGCCGTCGCGGGGGCCGACACCTTCGTGGCCGGCAGCGCGATCTTCGGCCAGCGCGACTACGGAGCGGTGATCGGCGCCATGCGGCGCGAACTCGGCGTCGCCGCTTGAGCCGGGTCAGCCGCCGACCGTGCGCTCGGGCGCGCTGATGCCCAGCAGGGCGTTCTTCAGCAGCATGTCGGCGGGCGATCGGCCCAGCCAGATGCGCATCAGCGCATTGAAGAACTCCGGCTCCTTGATCGGCTCGCCCTGCGGCTGGCCGTTGATGGCAATGACGGTGCCACGGCCGGGCAGGTAGTCGATCGTGAATTGATCGCCGCTGACGAGCTTCTTCCTCGCCGCGAACATGTCGGCCAGCCGCAGCGTGCCGGCAATCGTCTTGCTGAACTCCTCGCGCGATGAGTTGTCTTCCATGCCGCGGGTGAACAGCTTGCCCAGCTCGTTGGCGTCGATGTCGCGCAGCATCGCCACCTGCATGCGCTTGGGTCCCGGCACCGACAACACGGCTTCGGGCGATGCAGTCTTGGCCGGCAGGTACAGCGCGGCGGCGTAGACCTTGAAGATGGCCTTGTAGCGCGTGCCCGCGCCGTTGAGCTGCAGTACGGTGCCACCCAGCGCCACGTTTTGGCTGAACTTGACGCCGTTGACCTCGACGGTCTGCGCGGTGGCGTGATGCGCGAACACAGCAAGGCACAGCCACGCTGCGGCCAGCATAGAGCGATGGAACACGGTGCGGACTCCTCAGATCTCGAACACCGGTCCCACATTCGACGGAAGCGGCGCAAACAGAAGGAAGTCTATTGATCGCGCCGCGCTTCGTCAGGTGTGGATTTCACGTTTGTTTACGTGTACACAACCGGCGCGTCGGGCCGGTGCCGGCGGCTCGCCGAATCGCGATGGCGCGTGCTCTGGCAAGATTCCCGGCATTCGGCGGGAAACCGCCTCTCGATCTGCGGAGAAACCGATGAGCACTGAACGCGAACTGCGCATGCGCCTGGCCGCGGCTTACCGCATCTTCGCGATGCTGGGTTGGGTCGAGATGATCTACAACCACATCACGGTTCGCCTGCCGGGCGCCGAAGGGCAGTTCCTGATCAACCCGTTCGGCCTGCACTACAGCGAGGTCACGGCGTCGAACCTGGTGAAGATCGACATCGACGGCCGCGTGATCGGCGAGTCGCGCTGGCCGGTCAATCCGGCGGGATTCACCGTCCATTCGGCCATTCACCGCGGCGTTGCCGACGCCCACTGCGTGATGCACACGCACACCACCGCCGGCTGCGCGGTGGCCGGCGCCCAGGCCGGGCTGTCGATGGACAACTTCTATTCGGCGCAGCTGCACGACCGCGTGGCGTATCACGACTTCGAAGGCATCACCGTGCATGCCGACGAGGGGCCGCGGCTGCTGCGCTCGATGGGCCAGCGGCCGGCGGTGATCCTGCGCAACCACGGCCTGCTGAGCTGGGGCCGCACGATCGAGCAGGCGTTCGTCGTGTTGTGGACGCTGCAGCGCGCGTGCGAGGTGCAGGTGGCCGGTGCGGCGCTGGGGCCGACGATTGCCATCCCCGAGGCGATCCAGCGCAAGGCCAGTGTCGACGCGCTGCAGTTCCATCCCGAGCACGGTGGCGGGCGCGACGTGTTCGACGCGATGGTGCGGCTGGTCGACCGCGTCGACGCGTCGTATCGCGATTGATGGCGCCGGCAGTGGGCCGGCTGCCGGCCAAGTCCGCTACACTGCCGCCCATGTTCGCAGCGCGCGCCCGCACAGCCGCCAGGTCCCTCGACCGGGGAGCTTGGCCCTGGCGACGCCTGAGCGCCTGAAACCGGCGCGCTGTCGCTGATCGCGTCGACCAGCGACCGCCACGCCGGTGCAACCGGCCGGAGCTTGCTGCGGCGATTCGAGTCGCAGCGGCACCAGCCACCGATGACCCAACGCCGCGCGGCCCGCATCGCCCGGCGACATCGCCAGGAACACCGCTGTGATCACCGAACTCGAATTCAAGAGCCTTGCGGCCGACGGCTACAACCGCATCCCGCTGATCGCGGAGGCCTTTGCCGACCTCGAGACCCCGCTGTCGCTGTACCTGAAGCTGGCTGGCGGGCACAAGCACAGCTTTCTGCTCGAGTCGGTGGTCGGTGGCGAGCGCTTCGGGCGCTATTCGTTCATCGGGCTGCCTGCGCGCACGCTGCTGCGTGTCAATGGCTCACGCACCGAGGTCGTGACCGACGGCACAGTGGTCGAAACGCACGAGGGCAACCCGCTGGAGTTCATCGCCGCGTACCAGGCACGGTTCAAGGTGGCGCTGCGCCCGGGGCTGCCGCGCTTTTGCGGCGGGCTGGCCGGCTACTTCGGCTACGACACCGTGCGCTACATCGAGCCCAAGCTCGCCCAATTCACCAAGCCCGGCGGCCTGGACACCCCCGACATCGCGCTGCTGCATTGCGAAGAACTGGCGGTGATCGACAACCTGTCGGGGCGGCTGTACTTGATCGTCTACGCCGACCCGGCGACACCCGAGGCCTATTTCATCGGCAAGCGGCGCCTCTCGGAGCTGGCCGACAAGCTGCGCTACTCGGTCAGCGCGCCGGCGGTCAAGCGCGGGCCGTCCTACGCGGTGGAACGCGAGTTCGCGAAGGACGACTACATCGCCGCGGTGCTCAAGGCCAAGGACTACATCGCCGCCGGCGACATGATGCAGGTGCAGGTGGGGCAGCGCCTGCGCAAGCGCTTCACCGAGTCGCCGCTGAGCCTGTACCGCGCGCTGCGCTCGCTGAACCCGAGCCCGTACATGTACTTCTACGACATGGGTTCGTTCCAGATCGTCGGTGCGTCACCCGAGATCCTGGTGCGCCACGAGCACACGCCCGACGGCGACAAGATCACGATCCGGCCGCTGGCCGGCACGCGCCCGCGCGGCACCACGCCCGAGCGCGACCGCATCACCGAGGCCGAGCTGCTGGCCGACCCCAAGGAGCGCGCCGAGCACCTGATGCTGATCGATCTCGCGCGCAACGACATCGGCCGCATCGCCAAGACGGGCAGCGTGAAGGTGACCGAGGCGTTCGTGGTCGAGCGCTATTCGCACGTGATGCACATCGTCAGCAACGTCGAGGGGCTGCTGAACGACGGCATGACCAACATGGACGTGCTGCGCGCCACCTTCCCGGCCGGCACGCTGACCGGCGCGCCGAAGATCCGTGCGAGGGAGATCAGCGACGAGCTCGAGCCGGTTAAGCGCGGCATCTACGGCGGCGCTTGCGGCTACCTGAGTTACGCCGGCGACATGGACGTGGCGATCGCCATCCGCACGGGCATCGTGCAGAACCAGACGCTGTACGTGCAGGCCGCCGCCGGCGTGGTGGCCGACTCGGTGCCCGAAATGGAATGGCGCGAGACCGAGGCCAAGGCCCGGGCGCTGATCCGCGCCGCCGAGTTGGTCGAGGAGGGCTTTTGAATGGACTCCGGCATCGACCTCGAATCCATTGGGCAAAAGCCCTCGTATGTGGAGCAACCGGGCGCTCTGGCAAGATCGCGCGCTGGCGGCCATCAATCAGGAGGTCGGCATGAAGGCACTGTGGTTGGCGTTGGGCTTGGCCTTGTCGGGCGGGCCTTCGGCATGGGCGGCTCTCGACGTCGGAGACGTCGCACCGAACTTCAGCATCCCGGCGGCACTCGGCGGCAACGTGTTCACCTTCTCGCTGGCGGAGTCGCTGGCCAAGGGGCCGGTGGTGCTGTACTTCTTTCCGCTGGCCTTCTCCGAGGGCTGCTCGCTCGAGGCACACCAGTTCGCCGAGGCGACGGCGCAGTTTCAGGCGTTGGGCGCCAGCGTGGTGGGGGTATCGACCGACGACATCGGCACGCTGTCGAGGTTCTCCACCCAGGCCTGCCAGAGCAAGTTCCCGGTCGCTTCGGACGAATCGAAGAAGGTCGTCACCTCCTACGATGCCGTATGGGGCGCGAGGCCGGACTGGGCAAATCGCATCTCGTACGTCATCGCGCCCAATGGATCGGTGGTCTACAACTACGTGAGCCTCAACCCCGAGCGGCACGTCGAGAAGACCCTGCGCGCGCTGCAAGACTGGTCCAAGGCCGGCAAGTAGGCCCGGCCGGCGGGCCGTTCGCCCGCCTGGCGGCGGCCCGGCCGCGCTGCGTGCGATCCATCGCACGGGAGGCGCGCGCATGCTGCTGATGATCGACAACTACGACTCGTTCACCTACAACCTGGTGCAGTACTTCGGTGAGCTGGGTCAGCAGGTGCGGGTGTTTCGCAACGACGAGATCGACGTCACGGGCATCGTCGCGCTCAAGCCCGATCGGCTGGTGCTGTCGCCGGGGCCTTGCACGCCGGCCGAAGCCGGCGTGTGCGTGCCGGCGATCCGGGCGCTGACCGGCCGCTTGCCAATACTGGGCGTGTGCCTGGGCCACCAGAGCATCGGCGCTGCGCTGGGTGGCCGCATCGTGCGCGCGCAGCGGTTGATGCACGGCAAGGCCAGCACCGTCACCACCGATGGGCGCGGGCTGTTTGCCGGGTTGCCCGGCGAGTTCAGCGTCATCCGCTATCACTCGCTGGCGATCGAGCGCGACACCTGCCCGCGCGAGCTCGAAGTCACGGCCACGTCGGAAGACGGCGAGATCATGGGCGTGCGCCATCGCGAAGTGGCGCTCGAGGGCGTGCAGTTCCATCCCGAGTCGATCCTGTCGGAGCACGGGCATGCGATGCTGCGCAACTTCTTGTCGATGGAGGTGCATTGATGGCCGCCGCAACGATTGACTTGCGCAGTGACACGGTCACCCGCCCGACGCCGGCGATGCGCGACGCCATGATGGCCGCGCCGCTGGGCGACGACGTGTTCGGCGACGACCCCACCGTCAACGCGCTGCAGGAGCGCATCGCCGCAATGCTCGGCAAGCAGGCGGCGCTGTTCATGCCGTCGGGCACGCAGAGCAATCTTGCCGCGTTGATGAGCCATTGCCAGCGCGGCGACGAATACCTGGTCGGCCAGGGCGCGCACACCTATCGTTATGAGGCCGGCGGTGGCGCGGTGCTGGGCAGCGTGCAGCCTCAGCCGATCACCAACCAGCCCGATGGCTCGTTGGCGTTGGCCGACATCGAGGCGGCCATCAAGCCCGACGACGCGCATTTCGCGCGCACGCGGCTGCTGTGCCTGGAAAACACGTTCGGCGGCAGCGTACTGGGCGTCGACTATCTGCGTCAGGCCACCGAGCTGGCGCGTCGCCACGGCCTGGCCACCCACCTCGACGGCGCCCGCTTGTTCAACGCCGCGGTGGCCTTGGCCCAAGGTGGTGACGCACGTGCCAAGGCGCGCGAGATGGCGCAGCTGTTCGACAGCGTCTCGGTGTGCTTCAGCAAAGGGCTCGGTGCGCCGGTCGGCTCGGCGCTGGTGGGCAGCCGCGAGTTGATCGCGCGCGCGCATCGCGCACGCAAGATGCTCGGCGGCGGCTTGCGGCAGGCCGGCGTGTTGGCGGCCGCAGCGCTGTACGCGCTGGACCACCACATCGATCGCCTCGCCGACGACCATGCCAACGCGCAGCGCCTGGCCGACGGCCTGCGCGGCCTGCCTGCGGTGGCCGGCGCGCCGGCCCAGACCAACATGGTGTTCGTCGACCTGGCGCCGGGCCGCGACTCGCGCAGCGACACCGTGGGGCGGCTGCGTGAGCGCGGCCTGCTGTGCACCGGCATCTACAAGCTGCGGCTGGTCGCGCACCTGGACGTGTCACGCGCCGACATCGAGCGCGCGGTGACCATCCTGCGCGAGACGCTTTGAACACAGGGAGCAGGCGATGACCATCACCAACACCGAGGCGCTGACGCGCGTCATCGACCACCGCGAGATCTTCCACGACGAGATGCTGGCGCTGATGCGCCGCATCATGAGCGGCGAGATGACGCCGGTGATGATTGCCGCGGTGTCGATCGGCCTGCGCGTGAAGAAGGAGACGATCGGCGAGATCGCGGCGGCCGCGCAGGTGATGCGCGAGTTCGCGTTGCGCGTCGAGGTGCCCGACAAGACGCGCCTGCTCGACAT
>JBIODO010000205.1:0-7574 GCA_044445225.1 Burkholderiales bacterium | reverse complement strand
GTAGTAGCCGAGGCGCCGCGCATCGGCGACGATGATCTCGAGGTCGTTTCGCAGCAGCGGCTCGCCGCCCGACAACCCCAGCTGGACCGCGCCGAGTTCGCGGCCCTGGCGCAGCACGCGCAGCCAGTCGTCGGTGGAGAGTTCCTCCTCCTGCGTCGCGAAGTCGACCGGGTTGTAGCAGAACACGCAATGCAGCGGGCAGCGGTAGGTCAGCTCGGCCAGCAGCCACAGCGGAGGGCCCGGGCGCGGCGCGTTCAGCTCCACGTAAGCCACCGCTGTTTGGCGGCGATCTCGACGAAGGCGCGCACATCGTGCTCGAGCCCGGTGGCCGAGAACGCGGCCTCGAGGTCGGCGACGATCGCGGCGAGGTCGCGCTCGCCGTCGCAGCGCCGGAGGATCTCGCCGGCGCTGGGGTTGAGCTTGACCATGCCCTCGGGATAGAGCAGCACGTGGCAGTTCTGTACTGGCTCCCACTGGAAGCGGAAGCCCGGGCCGATGCGGGGGCGGATCGTCGTGTCGATCGCCGTCACGTCGTCACCCCGTAGCGCGTCACCAGCGCATCCGACAGCGCCCAGAGGATGTCTAGCTTGAACTGCAGCACCCCGAGCGCGCGCTGCTGCAGCGCCGCGGTGTCGAAGTGGGCAAGCGTCACCTCCAGGCCCTGCTCGACGTCGCGCCGCGCTTGGCTGACGCGGTTGCGGAAGTAGGCCAGGCCGGCGGGGTCGATCCAGGGGTAGTGTTCGGGCCAAGTCGCCAAGCGCTGCTTGTGGATCTCGGGGGCGAACAGCTCGGTCAACGACGAGCACACCGCCTCCTGCCACGGCGCGCGCCGCGCGAAGTTGACATACGCGTCGACAGCGAAGCGCACGCCGGGAACGACGTGGTGCAGGTCCTCGACCTCGTCACGGGAGAGGCCGACCGCCTGCGCCAGCCGCAACCAGGCCTCGATGCCGCCGGGGTCGCGGACGCCGCCGATCTCAAAGCCGTCATGGTCAAGGACACGCTGGATCCAGCGGCGACGTACCTCGCGGTCGGGGCAGTTGGAGAGGATCGCCGCGTCCTTCACCGGGATCGCGATCTGGTAGTAGAAACGGTTGGCCACCCAGCCGCGCACCTGCTCGGGCGTGGCCTTGCCCGTGTTGAGCATCACGTTGTAGGGGTGGTGGATGTGGTAGGCCCGGCCGCGTTCGCGCAACCGGGCTTCGAATTCCTCGTCGGTCCAGGCGCAGGTCATTGCAGGAAGAAGGTGACGCCGTCCTCGCAGACCTCGATGCCGGTGCGCACGAGTTCCGCACGCTCGGCCGAGTCTTCGTCAAGGATCGGGTTGGTGTTGTTGACGTGGATGAGCATCTTGCGCGTCGCCGCAGGCAGCCGCGACAGCCAATCGACCATCCCGCCCGGCCCTGACTGGGGCAGGTGGCCGATCTCTCGCGCGCGCTTGCCGCCTGCGCCGACAGTGATCATCTCGTCGTCGGTCCAGAAGGTGCCGTCGACCAGCACCGCGTCGGCGCCGGCCATTGCGTCGAACACCAGTGGCGTGATCTCGCCCAGGCCGGGCGCGTAGAACAGGCGCTTGCCGCTCGAGGTGTCGGTGACCGTGATGCCTATGTTGTCGCCGGGCACCGGCGCCTCGCGGTGCGAGGAGTAGGGCGCAGCCTTGCTCGACAGCGGCAGCGCGCGAAACGCGAGGTCGGCCACCCCGGGGACATCGAACGCCGTGCCGTCGAGCGCGATGCGCCGTCGTGCGACGCCGCAGTAGTGGCCGAGCACGTTCAACACCGGGTTGCCGGTGGTGAGGTCTGCGTGGACGGGATCGGTGCACCACAGCGGCAGCGTCGTGGCGCGCTCGCGCAGCATGAAGAGGCCGGTGGTGTGGTCGATCTGGCCGTCCATGAGCACGACGCCGGCGATCGCGGTGTCGCGCAGCATGCGCGCGGGCTGCAGGACCGCGCTCGAACGGATCTGCTCGAGGATGTCGGGCGAGGCGTTGAAGAGCACGCCGTCGGCGCCGGCATCGGGGCGGACGAAGATGGACGACTGCGTGCGCGCCTTGGCGCGCAGGGTGCCACGGCGCACGCCGGTGCAGTTGGCGCAGTTGCAGTTCCACTGCGGGAAGCCGCCGCCCGCGGCCGAACCCAGGATGGTGACGCGCATGGGGGATCCCGGAAGACAAACGCCCTGGGCCAAGCCAGGGCGCCTGCACCGAACGCTGGAAGATCAGCGTGCGGCGACGTACAGGGTGATTTCGAAGCCGAAGCGGAAATCCGTGGCCGTCGGAGTGGTCCATTGCATGTCAGTTTCCTTTCTCTTGGTGGCGCAGTGCCAGCCAGCACCTGCGGGAATCACTCTTCCGCGCCCATGCTGCGTGCACCCCAGCCGACGACGAAGCCCCCCGGTCATGAATCGTGCCTCATGATTTTCATGAATCGGCGTGCGTCGCCCTTGGCTACCATCGAGCCGTGTTCGACGATCCGCCGCCGTTTCGCCGCCACGCGATCAGCGTGTCGGGCGGGCACATGCGGCGCGATCAGGAAAGCGGCAGTGAAGCCGCAATCCTGGCACTGGTGTTCCAAGACCGGCCGGGCCCTGAATACTCGCCGGTGCTGCGTCGCATCGTCGACCCGCAGCGACAGCGCATCTTCTGCATCGACCCGCGCGGTGCCGGGTATCGCACGCGGCACGCTTGTTGGACCCTGCCGTGCTCCGCATGAGCCTGCGCCTGAAGCTGCACCTGATCGTCGGCGGGCTGACGCTGCTGTTTGTCATCACCGTGCTCGGACTGCAGATCAGCGCGCTGCGCGAATCGGTGCGCGAGGAAGTGGAAGCGGCCAACCGCGTCGCGGCGCAGTTGCTCAACCGGACGGCGATGCTCTACGCGGGGCAGGGCACGCCGGCGATGCTCGGCTTCCTGCGGGGCCTGGGCCGGGTGCGCTCGACCGAGATCACTCTGCTCGACCCCGGCCTTCACGTGCTCTACCGCTCGCCGCCGTCGCCTTACAAGGTGGGCCGCAACGCGCCAGGGTGGTTCGAGGCGCTGGTCGTGTCGCCGATGGCGCGCCAGGCGATCGAGTTCTCCGACGGCGTGCTGGAGATGCACGCCAACGCGTCGCGCGCCGCGCTCGACGCCTGGGACTCGTTCGTTGTGCTGCTGGCGGGCGCGCTGGCACTGCTGGTCGCGCTCAATCTGTTGGTCGCCTGGGTGCTCGGCCGAACGGTGCGGCCGTTCGGGCACATCGTCGCTGCACTCGGCGAGGTCGGGGCCGGGCGCTTCGGTACCGTGCTGCCGCTGCTTCCGGGTCGCGAGGCGGCAACGATCGGCGCCGCGTTCAACCGCATGGTCGCCGTGCTGCGCGAACATATAGAGACCGAGAAGCGCGCGCTGCGCGCCGAGGCGCAGCTCTCCGACAGCCGCGAGCTGACGCACTGGATCGACCACCACGTCGAGCAGGAGCGGCGCATGATCGCGCGAGAGTTGCACGACGAACTCGGCCAGTCGGTCACAGCCATGCGCAGCATGGCGCTATCGGTGGCGCAGCGCACCCAGGCAGCTGACCCCGATTCGGCGCGTGCGGCGCGGCTGATCGCCGACGAGGCGTCGCGCCTGTACGACGCGATGCACGGGCTGATCCCGCGGTTGACGCCGCTGGTCCTCGACCGCTTCGGCCTGGCTGCCGCGCTCGGCGACCTGGCCGAGCGCACCCGGCGCAGCCAGCCGCAGCTGCAAATCGAACTCGATGTCGAAGCTGCCGAAGCACCGCTCGCCCCCGACGCGGCACTGGCGCTGTATCGGGCCGCACAGGAGGGCATCACCAACGCGCTTCGCCACGGCGGCGCCGACCGGCTGCGCCTGGCGTTGCGGCGCGATGGCGCCGACATGGCGCTCGTGGTCGAGGACAACGGATGCGGCCTGCCGCCGGACTGGTCGCAGCGAGCGGGACACCATGGGCTGCGCTGGATGGCCGAGCGCATCGCCGCGCTGCGCGGCCGCTTCGCGATCGAGCCGGCCGAACCGCACGGCGTACTGCTGAGCGTCAGCGTCCCCGCGGAGGCAGCGGCATGATCCGCGTGATGCTCGTCGACGACCATGCACTGGTGCGAATGGGTTTTCGCATGCTGCTCACCAGCGCGCAAGGTGCCGACGCCGTCGACGTTGTGGCCGAGGCGGGTACCGGCGAGCAGGCCTGCGCCGACTATTCGCGCGTGCGCCCTGACGTGGTCGTGATGGACTTGTCGATGCCGGGCATGGGCGGGCTCGAGGCGGTGCGGCGCCTGCTCGCGCAGGACCCGAAGGCCCGCGTGCTTGCCCTGTCGGCGCACGAGGACACGGCGCATCCACGGCGCGTGCTGCGCGCCGGCGCGCTCGGCTACCTGGCCAAGCGCAGCGCACCCGAGTCGCTGATCGCCGCGGTGGCTGCGGTCGCGCGCGGCGAGTGCTACGTGGATGCGCAGACCGCGCAGGCGCTGACCGTCGCGCAGCTCGACGGTAGTGCGAGCCCGGGCGAGATCCTGAGCGAGCGCGAATTCTCGGTCTTCCTTCAGCTCGCCCGCGGGATGAGCGTGGCGCTGATCGCCGAGAACCTCAAGCTCAGCCCCAGCACTGTCGGTACGCACCTGTACAACGTCAAGCAGAAGTTGAAGGCGGGAAACCAGTCGGAGCTGACGCTGGTCGCGCTGCGCTGGGGGCTGATCGAAGCGTAGGCTCCTGACCCGGGCTCGAACGCGGCGCCGCGGTGTCAGCTGGTGGCCAGTGGCGCGCAGTCTCGATGCGTCCGCGAAGCCTGCCTGTCATGTGAACTTGCGCCCGGACGATGCCTGTTCATTGGGTCCTCGAATGGTTGCCCCTCGATTCCGCGAAGGGCTGATCACGGTCGGTCGCGACCAAAAGTGAACCGGATGTCTCGTGGCTCGCCCGCTCGTCCTCGCGAACTTGCCCGAGAAGGTCCTCTGAATGTCGTTCCCTACTCACGGTAGGGACCTTGCTGACACGAGTCCACGCGTACGTATACTGCCCGCGCGCAAGCTCAGGAGCCGTGCGGCGCCGTTGTCGCCGAGCCTGTTGCGGACCGACCGCGCACTGGCGCAGCGGACGCGAGGGTCTCCAAGTGCGGTGTCGCGGCCAGGCGGGCCGCGGACCGTACGGTGCCAGCGGTAGCCCGGCACGCGCGGCAGGCCGCCCGTCGGCTTGTGCCAACCGCGGGAGGTCGGAGTGAGCACCTTGTCCACTTTCGCGTCGACGGCGGCCGACCTCACGGCCGGCTGGAAGCCTCAGGGCGAGGCCGACGAAGTCGATCTGGCCGAAGCCCGCGTCGCACTCGAGCGCACGCTTCAGGCGGGCAAGACGCCGGCAGCAGTGTCTCGCCTGGCCGGCAAGACCGCGGCGGTCGTTCCTGGGCCGGTCGAGCAGCAGAGCCTCGCGCACGACTTGCAGGCCGCCAGGCCGCTGGCACTGCTGCGCTCGCTGCCCGAGGCACAAGGCCTGGCGCGAACGGTGCCGCCCTGGGCGCATGGCATGGCCACGAGCACCAGCCTGGGTCCCTTCGTCGATGCCGTCGGCGTGCCACATTGGGTGGACCTGATCACCGTGCGCAAGACCTTCAGCGTCGTGCGCGGGCCCGCGGCGACCCCGCTGTGCGTGTTGCAGCTTGAACTGCACGTGTTCGCCCCCGTCGTCGCGCCGCTAGCCGAAGCGTCGTCGCCGTCGGCTGCACCGGTGGCTCCCGCGCTACCGGTCGCCCATGCCACGTTCGGCCCCGGTTCGTTGTGGCTCGTTGTGCGCGCCTTCGACGCCACCGCACCAGCAGACGCATTTGGCGGGCTGGCGTTCCAGAGCGGCCGCGTGACTATCAGCGGTGCCTACTCGCTCAGCGGCAGCGTGATCACGCTCTCGCCGACTGCCACCTTGCTGATCGAGCTGGTGCCCTTGCCCGCACCGGCACCGGGCGCCGGCACCGGCGGCGGTGCCGACTTTCGCAATGCCGTGTTGACGCTGCCTGTCGCGGTGAGTTTTCGCTTCGCTGCCGCCGGCAATTCGCTCAGCGCGATGGCTGACGCCTCGCTCACCGCCTACGGCAGTACACAGCAGTTCAGCTACCAGGCCGCGGCCGCCACTTACAACGCAGCGCTTGCCCTGCTGGTCTTTCCCTGCGTCGTTCAGCCCGCCGCCTTCGGCGTTTCGAGCAGTGCTTCGCCTATCTTCACGGTGGCGGGCAGCGCCGCCGTGCTAGGCGGCGCCTACGCGCTGCCGGTGGCCGTCACGACACCCGGTTCGCTGGGCGCCGCCGCGGCCGGCGGCTATCTCTCGCTGGTGACTGCCGGTCCCTTGTCGGTGGCGCTCGCCGGGGCTTCGGCGCCGGCTCCGCTGGCGGGTGCCGTGCTGCTGAGCACACCGAGCACGCTGCTCGTCTTCGTGCAGTCGGTGACCGCCGACGAGCAGCGCTACGAGCTGTGGGACGGACGCCAGGCGAGGCCCTCGTCGCTGCAGGCGCGCGTGGCCGCCGGTGCGACGCTCGTCTTCGTCTCGTCGGCGCATTCCGAGTTCACGCTCGAGGACGCGGCCATCGACGCGCTGCTCGACCGTCCGGTCGCCGCCAACGGCGACACGCTCACGGTGAGCTTCGCCAGCGCGCTGGTGGCGGTGCTGTTCACGCACTCTCCTGCGACGCTGCTGGTGTTTGCCGCGCAGGCACCGACGAACGCACTGTTTCCGCTGGTGCTCGACAACGCCTGGCTGCGTGTCGGGCAGGCGACCGTGTTCGAGCTCTACGGCCGCTTGCAGGGCAGCCGCGTCATCCGCGGCGCGCTGTCGCTCGCGATGCCGCTGGTCGATCTGCTGCCGACGCTGCCCGATCCTTACCTGGCGCGCTACATCGGGCAGCAGCGCGAGGGCGGCATCGCCGGCATCGGCGCCGGCGGGGCCGACGCGGTGGCCACCGTGCAATGGGCCACGCCGGCGACGCCGCGGCTCCTCTTCGCGATGCTGCCGCTGCCGGCCGCGGCAGGCGCTTCAGGGTCTGCGCCGCCGTTGCTGGGCGATGCACTGGCCGGCACGCCACGAAGCAGCGTGCAGGGCCTGGCCGAACTGCTGGACGTGTCCACCAACGCCGACCTGCTGGGCGTGTTCATCTACGAAAGCGCCGCGGCCCTGGGCTTCGAGGGCATCTCATTGGTGGCGCAACTCGACCAGCTGCTGCTGTTCGCGGTACCGCAGATCTCGTGGGAGCCGCTGCTCACGCCCGGTGCCAACTGGGGCTTCGTGTCACCCGACGACGGCACCGCGGCCTTCATGTTCGTGCAATCGGCGCAGCCGGTGCGCATCGCGCCGGGGCTGCTGTTCGACCTGGAAGTGAAGCAGGCCGGCGCTGCCAGAACGGTCGGTACCTTCACGCTGCCCTTCGGCATCGATGCTACCCTCGACACGTCGATCAGCGGCGGTACCAACCCGCCGCTGCCGAGCTTCGGCGCGATGCAGCCGCAGTTCCCCGGCCAGCAGGGCGCGCGCCAGCTGGCCATCAGCGCCGGCAACCTGCCGGCCAACGACGCCGCGCTCACCGGCTCGGCCAACGCGACGCCGTCCT
>JBIODO010000204.1:0-7593 GCA_044445225.1 Burkholderiales bacterium | reverse complement strand
TTGACCTTGGCGTGCACCTTGCCGGGCTTCTCCACCGAGTGCGGATTGAGCATCACTCTTTTCTGCGGCGCGCCTTCGATCGTGATGGTGTCCTGTCCGCTGTCGTTGGTGAAGCGGCCCACGTTGGGCAGGTTGCCCAGCGCCCAGCGCAGATAACCCAGGGTCCCCTGGCTGCCCGAGGTGTCGCCCGCCAGCAGGTACCAGATGATCTCGGCGTTCTTGATCGGCCCGGTGGGGGTCAGCTTGAAGTCGAAGCCGGCGAGGTTGCCGACCTGGCGCACGCAGTTGAGGAGCTGCGCGTTGCCGTTGTCGAACCTGACCGTCGCGGTGATCTTCATCTGCTGCCCGCCATTGACCGTCGACAACGTGCGGACCAGTTCGGTGAGATCGGCCTTGAAATCCATGTTGAAGGCCAACAGGCTCGCCAGCAGCTTGCCGTACATCAACACGGCGCTGATCCGGCTCGAGATCTTGCCGAGCGTGCCGGCACCCGCGACGCCCTTGTTCTTTAGGTACTCGATGAGCTGCTTGAAGCCCTTCGTCTCCGCCATGGCCGCCTTGTCCATGATCATCTCTTGGGTGTCGGTGAGCGTGCACGGCGCCGCGGCGGTGGCCAGTGGCCGCACCCTCGAGAAGGCGGGCAGGCTCGTGGCCGCGGGGGCGAACCCTGCAGGCGCCTCGTCCACCGAGGCCATCAGGTCGCCGATGAACCGCTCCAACAGCAGATTCAACTGCACCGGATCGAGGTCGACCTGTGTCGCATCGACGTTGGCCGCCAGCAGGTCGTAGGGCGCCTCGCGCTGGCGGCCGAGCTCGACGATCAGGCGCGCCCACAAGCGCACGGTGGGCTGATCGGACGCCGCGCTGCCGGCGATGTCGGCGACGATGTTGGTGGCGATCTGGCTTGCATCGAGCTCCGGGAACGCCAGCTGGATGGCCACCGCCAGATCGTCCAGCGTGACGTAGCCGCCACCGTCGGTGCCCGCGGTCATTGCGTCGGCATCCCACTGCGACAAGAGCATGCCCTGCGACGACGCCGCGGACGGCGGGGTCACCGTGCCGTCGGCTGCCTGGATCGCGAAGCCCGTGGCGAGCAGTGCCTGCTGCACGGCGGGCGCGCTCTGATTGGGGCCACTCAGGATCTGTGTGGCCATGCTCACGGCTTGCGCGTCGATCTTCGCGGTGTCGATCGTCTGCACTGGCGGCGGCGTCGCGCCACCGCCCGTACCGGTGCCACCATCGCCGCTGCCACCACCACCGCCGCCGCACGCCACAACCCCGAGCAAGAACACCATCGCTATCGCAACCGTTCGCTTCATGGCAGCCCCTTTGCGGTCGCAGCCATCACGTCATCGTCGAAGCTGCCAGTCCAGGCTAGAAGCGCACGAGTGACCGATAGGGAACCGATTCACATTTCTCGCCCTTCTAGGGGGTGCGACCGGCTTATGCTTGTTGCGCGACCCAACCGATCCGACATGAGCACGCGGCCCAACTTGCGCATCGCACCGGCAATGGCCGGCAGCGCAGCGGCACACACGAGCGCGCCGGCGAGCGCGGCGGACGGCGAGCGTTTGCTGGCGCAGCACGGGCTCGCCGGCCTGCGCGCGAGCCTCGACGCTGCGGCACCGCAAGAGGCCGGCTGGTGGCACTTCTGGCGCGGCTATGCGATGCAGTTCGACGATCTCGCTCTCGCACGCGAACAGTGGCTGTTGGCCGAAACCTGCTTCGAGCGCGAGGGCGACACAGCCGGCCTCGACCTGGCGGCCTGCGGGTTGATCCAGTGCTCGATGCTGGACAGCCTAACCTACGTGGGTCTCGATCCGCGCGCCGCGCGGGTGACACGGGCCGCTGCGGGCGGCGACCCGCGCACCCCGCTGGCGCTATTTCGCGTCGCCGCGCGTCTGTTGCTCACCACCGAGTTGCGCCAAGCCACCGACGCCGTGGCCGGCGACATCGAGCTGGCGTTCGCGGCGCTGGGCCACGACATCGAGCCCGAGATCGCGCTGCGAGTCGCGACCGCCGCATTGCCGATGCTCGGGCTCGGCCTCGACCGCGTGCGCGGCGAAGACTTCGTGCAGGCCGGCGCCGCGGTTGCCGCCTCGCGGCAGGTGAGCGACTACAGCCGTGCGTTGTGGCACGTGGGCGTCGTGGAGGCGCGCTTCTACGACGCCAGTTGGTCATCGCGGCTGCGCGCCGAACTCGACGCCGTCGATCGGCTCGCGCCGTCGGACGCATTGCGTCCGCTGCGCGCGCGCGCCCACCTGCTGCGCGCCGCGCTCGCGCTGGGTGAGGGCGACGCCGCCACCGGACGGGCATGCCTCGACGCGGCGCACCCGCTGCTCAACCCTTCACGGCCGCGCGACTACTGGCAGTTCCACTACTACTGCTCGCGGCACGCGTTGCTGACCGACGAAGCCGAGGCCGCGTGGGAGCACGCCAAGGTGTGCCATCGCAAGCAGATCGACGCCGGCGTGCCGGAGGGCGGGCGCACCACGATCATGATGCAGGAAGGCTACGTGCTCGTTGCGCTGGGCCGCCTCGACGAGGCCGTGGCGACGTTCGCGCGCGCAGGCGAACTGTCGCTCGGCGCTCAGGCCATACCGTGCATCACGCATGTGCACCTGACGTGCGCGTTGCAGCATTGGCGCGGCGGCGGGCACGCCGAAGCGCGCGCCGAGCTGACGGCCGCGTTCACGCAGGCGCGAGGCATCGACCTCACGCACTTCTTCCGCGCCCTGCCGAACGTCGCGGCCGAGCTGTGTGGCGCGGCCTTCGAGCTCGACGCGGATGTGGCCTTCGCCGCCAAGGTGGTCGGGCTGCGCCGGCTCGAGTGCCCGGACGTCGGCATCACTCGCTGGCCATGGCCGTTGCGTGTGCGCACGCTCGGCGGCTTCGTGATCGAGCGCGACGGCGCACCGGTGAAGTTCGCGCGCAAGGCACCTAAGCGGCTGCTCGACGTGCTGCGCCTGGTCACCGCGCTGGGCGGCCGACATGTCGACGCCGAGCGCGTGGCGGCCACGCTGTGGCCCGACGCCGACGGCGGCGAGGCGCACGATGCGCTCAAGGCCATGCTGCATCGCATCCGCAACCTCCTCGGCACCGACTTTCTGATCGTGCGCGATGGCCAGATCACGTTCGACGATCGCGTGACCTGGCTCGATACCTGGGCCTTCGATCACGTGGTCGGGCGCATCGAGTCGCTGCTGGGCAGCGGCGCGCAGACCCGGCATGTCAACGACGGCGAACTCGAAAAGCGCAGGCTGCAACTGCTGTCGCTGTACCACGGCCATCTGTTCGGCGAGGCGGAGTTGCCGTTCTGGGCGCTGCCGCTGCGCGACCGGCTGCGTGCCAGGTTCATCCGGGCGATCGACGCGTTGGGGCAGCGTCTGGAGCGCACGGATCGCAGCGACGATGCGATCGCGCTGTACCGCGCTGCGCTGGAGCACGACAACCTGGCCGAGGAACTCTACCAGCGGTTGATCGCCTGCCACTTGGCGCGCGGCGACAGCGCGCAGGCGCTCAATGCCTACCGGCGCTGCCGCGAGCTGCTGTCGCTGGTGCTCGGGCTACGGCCTTCCACTCGCACCGAGGCGCTGGTGGCCAGGATCACCCAGCGCTGACTGCCCGCGCCTCGGGGGTGCAAACCGATATCGGCACGCGGCGCGCGTCGCTAGTATCGGCTCGACCATCCGGCTCCACGCGGCACCGGCAACACCGGGGAGACACCGATCCATGTACGCAGGCAACCGCTACGCGCAGCACCCCGAGCGCGCCGCTTTCATCATGGCCGGCAGCGGCGAGACGGTGACCTACGCCGAGCACGAGCAGCGCACCAACCGCCTGGCGCACCTGCTGCGCGCAGAGGGGCTGAAGCGGCTCGACCACTTCGCGATCTTCATGGAGAACAACAGCCGCTACCTCGAATGCGACGGTGCCGGCGAGCGCTCGGGCCTGTACTACACCTGCATCAACTCCTACCTCACGCCCGACGAGCTGGCCTACATCGTCGACAACAGCCAGGCGCAGGTGCTGATCACCTCTTCGGCCAAGTTGCCGGTGGCACAGGCAGCGCTCGCCAAATGCCCGCGCGTCAAGCGCTGCCTGGTGGTCGATGGCGGGGTGGCAGTGCGTGCGATCGGCGATTCGCTGTATGTCGACTTCGCCGAAGCCACGCAGCACCACCCCGGCACGCCGATCGCCGACGAGTGGCTCGGCACGCCGATGCTGTATTCGTCGGGCACCACCGGGCGGCCCAAGGGCATCATCCGCCCGCTGCCCGAAAACCCGCCGTCGCAGCCGCTGCCGCTGTTCCACTTCTTGAACAAGCTGTGGCAATGCGAAGACGGCATGCGCTACCTCTGTCCGGCGCCGCTGTACCACTCGGCGCCGCAGGCCAACGTGTCGCTGGCCATCCGCAACGGCGGCACCGTGGTGATCATGGAGCACTTCGATCCCGAGCAGTGCCTGGCGCTGATCGAGCAGCACCGCATCACCCACATCCAGCTGGTGCCCACGATGTTCAGCCGCATGCTCAAGCTGCCTGAAAACGTGCGCAAGCGCTACGACCTGTCGTCGCTGAAGATCGCGGTGCACGCGGCCGCGCCCTGCCCGGTGCCGGTGAAGGAGCAGATGATCCAGTGGTGGGGCCCGATCATCCACGAGTACTACGGCGCCACCGAGGGCCTCGGGTTCACCGCCTGCAACAGCGCCGAATGGCTGGCGCACCGCGGCACTGTGGGCAAGGTGCTGCTCGGCGACCTGCACGTGCTCGACGAGAACCGCCTGCCCTTGCCGAAGGGCCAGCCCGGCGAGCTGTGGTTCAAGACCGCCACGCCGTTCGAGTACTTCAACGACCCCGAGCGCACCCAGGCCTCGCGCTCGGCCGACGGCACGATGACCACCGTGGGCGACGTCGGTTACCTCGACGACGACGGCTTCCTGCATCTCACCGACCGCTCGACCTTCATGATCATCTCGGGCGGCGTCAACATCTACCCGCAGGAGTGCGAGAACCTGCTGATCACGCACCCGCAGGTGGCCGACGCGGCGGTGTTCGGCGTGCCCAACGAAGACCTCGGCGAAGAAGTCAAGGCGGTGGTGCAACCGATGCCCGGCGTGAAGGCTGACTCGCAGTTCGAGCAGTCGCTGATCGCGTTTTGCCGCGACCACCTGGCGCACATGAAGTGCCCGCGCTCGATCGACTTCACCGATGCCCTGCCGCGCCTGCCCACCGGCAAGCTGTACAAGAGGCCCCTGCGCGACCGATACTGGCAAGGTCACGGCAGGAGCCGCATCGTCTGATACCCCATGAACACAGCCGTTGCACGATCGCTGATGTGGGCGTGCGTGGCTGCATGGTCCAGCGCGTGTGCGCTGGCCGCCGACATCGGCGCCAGCATCGAGAGCTGCGTCAGCCAGAGCGCGATCCAGTTCGACGCGATCGACCAACGCGTGGTGCTCGAGCCCGACGACCAGTCGCGCGTGCAGGCCGAGATGGAGCAGCGCTACCCGGTGCTCGCGCAGCACGGCTTTCCGGTGTCCAAGATCATCCTGTGGCACAAGAAGAGCGGCGAGTCGGTGTTCATCACGCTGCTGGAGCATCCGCAAAAACCGAACGAGGCCTGCTTCACCGCCACCTTCGCGGCCGCACGGTTCGCCGACATCGACATGCTGCGCCGCAAATACCTGCGGCCCGAGCTGCAGATCTAGCCAGCTTCCGTGGGGATCCGATCCCGCTTCAGCCTGGTGACAGCGACACCGTTCATGCCGTTGCGCGTCCCAGCTTGGCCTCGGTCATGAGCTGGGTGCGCACGCGGTCGTACTCTTCCTTGGGCACCGGAACCGCGTTGGGGTCTCCCAGGTCGTTCAGGTGGACACGGTAGCTTTCCCTGGCCGTCCAGGCCGAAATGGCGACGACCACGCTGATGCCGAACGTGATCGCACCGATCGTCATCGGGATGTCCGTCGCGCCGGGCGGCGCCACGGAGACGAACAGGGCCGGCAGCATCGCGGTCACGAGCGTGCCGAGGTTCTGCGAGATGGCCATTCCGGAGACCCGCGTGCGAGTCGGGAACATCTCTGGGTAGAAGCTCGGGAACACGGCGTTGTAGCCCTGGTAGACCACGCCCCACATCAGCAGCGACATGACGATGGCCAACGGCACGCTGTGAATGCTGATCGCATAGAGATAACCGAACGACATCAGCCCCGAGGCGAGTGCGCCGACGATGATCGGTGGCCGCCGGCCGATTTTGTCGGAGAGATTGCCGACGAATGGGATCACGACGACCGCGACGATGTTGCCGAGCACCGGAATCCACAGATAGATGTCCTTTTCGAAGCCGATGCCATAGCCCGGCTGTACCGCATAGGCCGCGCCGAAGATCGTCGTGACGACCGGCACCACGTTCATCAGCGAGCAGCAGATGACGCGCAGCATGTTGGGCCAGCTCTCCGTGATGGCCTGAACGACCGGCGCCTTCGGCACGGCACCGTGCGCGCCGGCTTCGGCGAACGCGGGCGTCTCGTCGACTTCGCGGCGGATGATGTAGCCGGCCACGACGACGATGAAGCTGAGCAGGAACGGCACGCGCCAGCCCCAGCTGTTGAACGCCTCGGCGGGCATGTAGTGCGCCAGCGGCAGGAACACGGCCGCCGCCATGATCTGCCCCGCCTGCACGCCCTGCAGCGTGAAACTCGAGTAGAAGCCGCGGCGGCCGAACGGCGCGTGCTCGAGGATCATCGAACTGGCCCCGGATATCTCGCCCGCCACCGCAAAGCCCTGGATCAGACGCAACAGAACCAGCAGCGCCGGCGCGAGCAGACCCACCTGGTCGTAGGTGGGCAAAACCCCGACAGCCATTGTCGAGAAGCCCATCAGGAACATGCAGACGATCAGCACCATCTTGCGGCCGTGCGTGTCGCCCCAGTGCCCGAGGAAGAAGGCACCGATCGGCCGCGCGACGTAGCCCACGCCGTAGGTTGCGAGCGAGGCAATGATCGCGACCTTGGGGTCGGTCTTCGGAAAGAAGATCTGCGGAAAGATCAGCGACGCCGCGGTGGCGTAGATGAAGAAGTCGTAGTACTCCAGCGCCGAGCCGATCCAGCCGCTGGCAGTGGCCTTCTTGGTCTGATGTCTGCCTTTGGGTTCGTGGTCCGTGGGGCTTGCCATCGAGATCTCCGCTCTGTTTGGAGTTCCAAGCTTCGCTGGGCGCATTCTGATCAACTCGCCGGCGTCCGTACAGCGGCTGGTGGTTGATCGCTAGCGCAGCTTCAGTCGCAACGCGACAGGATCGCGCAGCGCCTGTCCGGCGAGTTTGTCACCGGGATCGCAACGCTACAGCGATGCGGGATGGGGCCCCATCGGGGTGGCCCGGTCGAAGCGGTCGCGCATGGCGTCGAACATCACATCGCGGTTCCACATGCGATCCACGCCATCCCATTGCGGCGCGAACATGCTGTCGCCGATGGCGGACAGCGGTGGGTAGTTGTAGCTGGGGCGCGGTCCCGGATCGACGGTTCGCGGTTCGATGCCACGCGACTCGAGATACGCGTGCAGCTCGGCGAACGTTGCATTGGCGTCCCGCCGCGCCG
>JBIODO010000203.1:0-7595 GCA_044445225.1 Burkholderiales bacterium | reverse complement strand
CCTGGGTTATCTGCGCTGGGCGCTGGGCAACCTTCCCAACGTGGGCCGCTTCACCAACGACAGCGGACAGGACACCATCACGATCGAAGGCGCGCCGCAGAAAAGAGTGATGCTCAATCCGCACTCGGTGGAGAAGCCCGGCAAGGTGCACGCCAAGGTCAACCTGAAGAGCGCCAACATCGTGCAGGATCTGCTCACCGCGATCGGCGGCGCGGCATCGCTTCCCGTCGAGATGGCCTATCGCACCGGACTGGGCTTCGAGCGCTCATACAGCTTCACGGTCGTCGACTGGGATGACTGCAGCGCGGCCGCCGGCAGCGCGGGGCGCGCCGGCGCGCTGGCTGCAAACGTCTGCCGCGACACCTGGACCGGCACCGCGTCGTTCACGATGGGCGCCGACCCGGCCAGCGCCGCCATCACGTCGGCCACCGTCACCTGGGTGTTCAGCAACATCGTGGGCAACGTCGTGCACTACCAGCCGACGGGCAGCGCCAGTTTTTCGTTTCCCAACTGCGTGATCACGCCGCCCAGCGAGACGATGTCGACCCAGCCCGGCGGAGGAACGGGTGGAGATCTGGCGATCGATTTCGGCAATGACCCGCCCACCTACCAGCTGCAGGGCTCGACCGTCTGGTTGGCCACCTACCAGTGCAATGGCGTGCAGGCCGGCGCAGGAGGGCTGTGGGTCGGTGATCCAGCCACGTTCCAGTTCGTGACCGGCAGCGTGGCGGTCAGCCAGGACGCCCAGAGCAACCAATCGAAGTTGACCGTCAGCGGCAGTGCCAGCGGGCAGGGCGGTTCGACCAACTGGAGCTTCACCAAGGATTGATCGCGCGCCGAGCCCCGTGGCGCCGCGGTCAGTGCATGCGCTTGAACGCCAGCACGACGTTGGTACCGCCGAAGGCAAACGAGTTGCTGATCGCCGCCTGCAGCGAGGGCGCATCCTCGCCGTGGCCGCGCACCACGTGCACGTCGCACTGCGGGTCGGGGTGTTCGCACGATGCGGTGGGTGGCACCTGGCCGCGATGCACCGCCAGCACCGTGATGGCGGCTTCGAGCGCGCCGGCGGCGCCGAGCAGGTGCCCGTGCATCGACTTGGTCGAGCTGACGCGCAGCCGCGCGGTGTCGGGGCCCCAGACCCCGCGCAACGCGTCGCACTCGATCACGTCGCCCACGCGAGTGGCCGTGCCGTGCGCGTTGCAGTAGCCCACCTGGGCCGGCGTGAGCCCGCTGCGAGCCAGCGCCTGCTGGATGGCGCGAATCTGGCCCAGTCGATCGGGCTTGGTCATGTGGGTGGCGTCGCAGCTGACGCCGAAGCCGCTCAGTTCGGCGTAGACCCGCGCGCCGCGCATCTGCGCGTGCCGGTCGGATTCCAGCACCAGCATCGCGGCGCCGTCGCCGAGCACGAAGCCGCTGCGCGAGGCATCGAACGGGCGGCACGACGAGGTGGGATCGTCGGCGTCGGGCGTGGCCAGCGTCTGCAGCGCCTGCCACGCGCGCACGACGCCGGGCACGATCAGCGATTCGGCGCCGCCGGCGATCGCAACGTCGACGCGCCCCGACGCGATGGCCTCGCTGGCCTCGGCGATGGCCACCGCCGACGACGCGCAGGCCACCGAGTAGGTGTACACCGGCCCGCGGGCGCCGACGCGCATGGCCACGTGGGCGGCCGCTGCGTTGGTCATGCTGGCCACCACGGTCAGCGGCGGCACGCGCTTGTGCTGGCGAAAGGCTTCGTAGCCATCGTCGACCGCGGTGGCGCCTCCCATGCCGCTGCCCACGTACACGCCCACGCGCTCGAGGTCGATGCCGCCGGGCCAGCGGGCGTCGCTGCGCGCCATCTCGCTGGCGGCCACGGCCATCTGGCTGACGCGATCGACGCCGGAGAGCTGCAGCTTGCTGAACCAGCGCTCAGGCTTGAAGGCGGTGCTGGCCACGGCCACCGGCGGCACGTCGTCACGGTCCCACAGCGCGATCGCCGACTTGCCCTGCATCAGCTCGTCGAACACCGCGTCGGGCCTGTCGCCGTGCGGGCTGGTCAGCCCGATGCCGGTGACGACGATGCGCTGGCGCGCCATCATCAGGCCACGGCGGGTGTGCGCAGCTTCGCCACCACCTCGGCCAGCGCGCTGAGCGTGGCCACCGTCGTGTACTGCTCGGGGTAGTCGAAGCCGAAGCGATCCTCGATGGCGAACAGCAGTTCGGCCTTCGACAGCGAGTCCAGTCCGTAGTCCTCGAGCGGCTTGTCCGGGTCGATGGTCGCGGGGTCGATGTCGAACGTCTTGTGGATCAGTTCGAGCAGTTCATTCAGCGTGTTGGACATGCGGGCTCCAGGTGAGTGGTCCTTTGAAAAATGGGTTAGCGGCGTAGCGGGCCTGTGCGGGTGCGCGGGTCGCCGCGGTGAAGTCGCGCAGCTCGTCGGTGACGCGATGGCGGTCGTTGTCGATGGTGATCATGTGGTAGCTGTCTTCGAGCACCACCAGCCGCTTGTCGGCCGCGGCGAGCGAGTGCATCGAACGCTGCGCGCTGGCCAGCGTGCACACCTCATCGTCGCGTGCGTGCAGCATCAGCGTGCGCGGCGTGAGCCGGTGCAGGCCCGCGCTGACATGGTCTTTGAGGCGATCGACCTCGCGGATCGCCCACAGCGGCAGCGTCGATGGGCCGGCGGCGCTGCCGCTGCGCTCTTTCATTTCGCGGGCCACCCAGGCGCGGATCTTTTCGTTCTTGACGCCGAACGGGTCGCGTTCGGCGACCCGGATCCAACGGTCCAGGCCCATCGCGTAGCCGATGCGCCGCAGATGGCGCCATCGCGTCTGCGCCCAGCCGTCGAAGTCGAAGGTGGCGGACATCAACACCAGTCCGGCCACCAGGTGCGGTGCGTCGAGCGCCAGTGTGGCCGCCAACAGGGCACCTGCGCACAGGCCGCCCAGCACCACGGGCCGACCGGGCGGTACGGCCTGGGCGATGGCGGCCGATGCGGCCGCCGCCCATTGGCGCCATGACGTGCGAGAGAATTGTTCATCGAGGCTGTAGCCGTCGATGCGCGGCGTGATCAGTTCGACGCCGCGATTGCGCAGCGGCAGTGCGATCAGGCCGAACTCGCGCGGTGTGCTGCGCAAGCCATGCAGCAGCACCAACGGCGGCACTGTGGGGTCCAAGGTCAAAATCGAGTGCTCGCTCGCTGTTGGATTTACGTCGCAGCGATTCATGACGATCGACAACGCATTACGATGATCGTAAGAACCCTGTCTGAAACGGAACTGAACGGTCTCCGATGCGCATCCTTGTTGTTGAAGACGATGCCGCGCTGCGCGAAGGGCTCAAGACAGTGCTCGAGCGCGCTGGGCACTTCGCGGCGGTGACCGGCGACGGCATCGAAGCCGACGACCGATTGACCCACGACGCGTTCGATCTGGTCGTGCTGGACATCGGCCTGCCGCGCATGGACGGCCTCACGGTGTTGCGCCGCATGCGCCAGCGCAAGCAAACGACACCGGCGCTGATCTTGAGCGCGCGCGACCAGATCGTCGACCGCGTGCGCGGCCTCGACCTCGGCGCCGACGACTACCTCAGCAAGCCGTTCGATCGCACCGAGTTCGAGGCGCGCGTGCGCGCGTTGCTGCGGCGCGGCCGCGGCGTCGTGGGCGAATTCGGAGGCTTGAAATGGTCTTGGGAGTCCCATCAGGGCTGGGTCGGCGAACAACCGCTGGCGCTGACGAAGAACGAAACGATCGTGCTCGAAGCACTGCTGCACTCGGCGGGCCGCATCGTCTCCAAGGCGTCGCTCGCGCAGCGCGCCGCGGCCGACGACGAGCCCACCAGCGACAACTCGGTCGAGGTGTACGTCTATCGGTTGCGCCGCAAGATCGAGCCTGCTGGGCTGACGGTGAAGACCGTGCGTGGGCTGGGCTATTCATTGCAAGCGGATGCCTGAAGGCGTGGCGCGGCATGTGGGTGCGTGACTCGCTGCGCGGCGCGCTGATCGCCAGGCTGCTGACGGCGTTCGCACTGATCGGCCTGGTGGCCGGCAGCATCGCCTACAAGTTCGGCGAGCGCTACGCCAACCTGGCGTACGACCGATCGCTGTCGGACGACGTCGTCACGCTGGCCAGCCAGATCCAGCTGCGCAACGGCGAGGTGCAGGTCAACTTGCCGCCGGCCGCACGCATCTGGCTGCTGGCCAACGAGGGCGAGCGCGTGCTGTACCGCGTGGTCGACCTGAGAGACGGCAAGTTGATCGACGGCAACTCCGACCTGGGGGCGTGGCCGACCGACCGGCGCGCGCAGGGATCGACGCAGTTTCGCGATGCCGTGATCGGCGGCACGCGGTTTCGCGTCGGCTCGATCATCCAGGTGCTCGACCCCGAAGACGTCGGCGTGCTGGTCGAGGTCGGTGAGACGCTCGGGCGGCGCCAACGCGTGGCGCAACAGACCCTGGCGGGTTCGTTGCTGCTGTTCGGCCTGATGATCGTGGTGGCCGTGGCGCTGGTGTGGACCAGCATCGACCGCACGCTCAAACCCCTGAATCAGCTGGAGGCCGAGGCCGCCACCCGTTCGGGATCGAATCTGATGCCGCTCGATCCGGCGATCGCGCCGCGCGAGGTGCGCGGCCTGATCCTGGCGATCAACCGCATGATGAAGCGGGTTTCCGATTCGATCGAATCGCAGAGCCGTTTCGTGGCCAACGCGGCGCATCAGCTGCGCACGCCGATCGCCGGCCTGCGCCTGCAAGCACAGCTTGCACAGGACGAGATCGGAACCGCCGAGACCCGCACCCGGCTCCACGAGATCGATCGCAGCGCGGCGCGCGCGGCGCACGTGATCGAGCAGCTGCTGACGTTGTCGAAGTCCGAAGCGGGGTCGATCCCGGCCAACTTCACCGCGGTCGATCTGTCGGAGGTGGCCGTGCAGGTCATCCAACGCCACCTGCCCGCGGCGGTGGAACACGACGTCGACCTGGGCTACGCCGGCTTGACCGGCCCGGTGCTCGTGCTCGGCAACGAGACCCTGCTGGCCGAGCTGATCGGCAATCTCGTCGACAACGCGCTGCGCTACGGCCGCCCTCACGGCGTGGTGACGGTGCGCATCGTGCGCAATCCCGGCACGGTGGTGCTGGAAGTGATCGACGACGGTCCGGGCATCGGAGCGCTGAGCCTCGACACCGTGTTCAACCGCTTCCAGCGTGGCGACGTCTCTGCGGATTCGGGTGCCGGCCTCGGCCTGGCCATCGTCAAGGAGATCGCCGAACGCCACTCGGCGAGCGTGTCGTGCGATGCGCCGCCCGCAGGCGGTTTTCGCGTCGTCGTGGTGTTCCCCGAGATCGAGCAGCCGGCGGCGGCGATGGCGTCGGCGGCGTCGCCGGCCGGCGTCGACTGACGGCGCGGCAGCGGCTGGTTCAGGCCGGCTCGCAAACCTCGGGCACAGGGCCCACGTAGCGCGAGGCGGGCCGGATCAAACGGCCGCCGGCGAGCTGCTCGTCGATGTGCGCCAGCCAGCCGGCCACACGCGCCACCGCGAAGGTGGCCGAGAACAACGGTTGCGGCAGGCCCACGGCGTCGAGGATCACCGCGGTGTAGAACTCCACGTTCGCCGCCAGCCGGCGTGCGGGGTTGCGTTCGCCCAGCGACGCGACGGCCACGGCCTCGACGGCGCGCGCGAGCGCGAGCCGGTTGCTGCGAACACCGGCCCCGAGCAGCTGCTCGATCGCGCGCTCGAGCACCGCGGCGCGCGGGTCGCGCACGCGGTACACGCGATGGCCCATGCCCATGATGCGCCGGCCCGCGGCGAGCTCGCGGGCGATCCATGGCGCCGCCAGCTGCGGCGTGCCGATCGCATCGAGCATTGCCAGCACCGGGCCGGGAGCGCCGCCGTGGCGTGGGCCCTTGAGCGCCCCGATGGCGGCGACCACCGCGGACACCGAATCGGAGTGCGTCGACGCCACCACGCGCGCGGTGAAGGTCGATGCGTTCATGCCGTGATCCGATGCCGTCACCAGATAGGCGTCCAGCGCGCGAGCGCGCTCCACGCTGGCAGCCGCGCCACCGGCGCCGGCCATGCGCAGATAGTCCGCTGCATGGCCCAGGCCCGGGTCGGGTGCCAGCGGCGCCAGCCCCTCGCGCCGGCGCGACCACGCCGCGGCGAACACCGCCACCGCAGCGGTGAGTTCGAGCTTCAATTCCGCGGGAGCGATGTCGTCGGCGCGCAGGTGCGCCAGCGCAGCACGCAGCGCGTCCATCGCGTCGCTGGCGTGCAGTGCGTCACCTAGCGAGGGCAGGCGCGCGAAGGCGCACACGCGCGCCCGGCCGAGCGCCGCGCGCAGCGCGCCGTGCGCAGCCGTGTCGGGCAGCGCGCCCGTCCACAGCAGCGCGCACGCCGACTCGAAGCCGTGGTGCAGCGCCAGCTCTTCCACGTCGTGGCCGCGGATCACCAGGCGGCCGCGCTCGCCGTCGACGTCGCTCAACTCGGTGTCGGCGACCACCACGCCTTCCAGTCCGTTGGAATCCATCGTCAGCTCCTTGTCGCGTGGCTCCATCATGACTGGCAAATCCAAGTTGATCAATGTTGATCGATGAGTCAAGATGCGGGCGATGAAACAGCCCGACGCACCGTTGTCCTCGCAGCAGGCCGCGGCCTACCTCGGCATCAAAGTGGAGACCCTGTACGCCTATGCCAGCCGCGGCCTGGTCAAGGGGCTGCCGGGGCCGCGCGGCGGCGGGCGCCGCTACCGCCGCGAAGACCTCGAGCCGCTGCGCGCGCGCAGCGCCGGGCCCGCGGCGCAGGCGCTGCGCTTTGGCGAGCCGGTACTCGACACCCGCATCACGCGCATGACGGCGCAGGGCCCCGAGTACTGCGGCCACCTGGCCACCGCGCTGGCGCGCGGCGGCGTGCCGTTCGACGCGGTGGCCGAGTTGCTGTGGAGCGGTGCGCTGCCGGCCAGTCCGGTGCGCTGGCCGCACGACGGGCCCACGCCGCCGTGGCGTGAGCTGGCTCGTTTGTTGCCGGTGGGCAGCCCGCCGCTGAGCGCGCTGGCGGTGGTGTTGCCGGTGTTGGCCACTGGCGACCCGATGCGCTTCGACACCGAGACGGCGTCGGTGATGGCACGCGCGCGGCGCCTGATTCCCCAACTGGCGGCGTCGTGCGCGCTGGTGCTCGATCCGCGGCGCATCGCAACGGCGTCGGACACCGGCGATCCGGTGCGCGCGCTGGCGCTGGCGCTGGGCGTGCCGCTTGGCCGCAAGACGATCGATCTGCTGCGCAGCGCGTTGATTCTGTCGGCCGACCACGAATTGAACACGTCGACGTTTGCGGCCCGTGTGGCGGCGTCCACCGGGGCCGATCTGTACGCCTGCCTGTCGGCCGCGCTGGGCGCGTTCAGTGGGCCGCTGCACGGCGGCGCCAGCGAGCAGGTGGAGTGGCTGGTGCGCGAGGCCGGCAGCCCGGCGGGCGTCGCGGCGGCAGTCAGCGAGCGCATGCGCCGCGGCGAGAAGGTGCCCGGTTTCGGGCATCGGCTGTATCCGGCCGGCGATGCGCGGGTGCCGCCGCTGCTCGAGCTGGCGGTGGCGCACAAGCCGCGCGCGCCGCGCGTGCGCACCGTG
>JBIODO010000202.1:0-7605 GCA_044445225.1 Burkholderiales bacterium | reverse complement strand
GCTCGAAACGCCGGACGGCCGTTGGCCTTCGGGCCACGATAGCGAGGCGCCGCTGAAGTTGCAATGCGCACAAGCGCGCGACCGTGTTGGAGCTTCCACCTAGGCGGCCCCGGCCCTCCAAGCGGCGGCACTGCGCCGGATGCAGTCTTCAGGCCGACCGGTCGCTGCTCTGCACTGCGGCGCGTTGCAGCTCCCAGCGCGTGAGCCTGCCGCCGACCAACTCGACGCGCACGGCATCGCCAGCGGCGTCGCGCCACTCGAAGACCTCGGGGTCGTCGCTGCGCTTGAGCCCCAAGCTGCGCGTCAGCGCCAGGATCTGCGGCAGGCGTTGGCCGCGCTGCAGCCGCGCATGCACCATCACCGCGTTGTCGATGTGGCCCACCGGCGCCTGGCCGGCCTTGCGCAACGCGCGCACCGCGCGGCTGAATTGCAGCAGCAGCCAGAACGCGATCAGTGTCACGGCCAACGCGACGCCGGCCCAGTCCCATTGCAGATAGCCCATGGCCAGCGCCGCGGCAGCGAGCAGCCAGCCGATGACGATGTTCATGCGGGTGGCCAAAGCGGGTTGCCGGCGATGTCGGATGCGTGCGAAATGCGCATCGGCGTCGGGCGCTACAGGCCGCGCACCACCTCGATCGCTTCTTCGATGCGCTCCACGGCGTGGATTGCGAGGCCCTCGAACGCACGCGTGTCGCCTTTCGGCGCGTTGGCCTTGGGCACCACCGCCACCGCGAAGCCGAGCTTGGCTGCCTCGCGCAAACGCTCCTGCCCGCGCGGCGCGGGCCGCACCTCGCCGGCCAGGCCGACTTCGCCGAAGGCCAGAAAGCCGCGCGGCAGCGGCTTGCCGCGCAGCGAGCTGTGGATCGCCAGCAGCACCGCCAGATCGGCCGCCGGCTCGCCGATGCGCACGCCGCCCACCGCGTTGACGAACACGTCCTGGTCCATGCACGAAACGCCGGCGTGCCGGTGCAGCACCGCCAGCAGCATCGCCAGGCGGTCGCGGTCCAGGCCCACCGACAAGCGCCGAGGCGCCACCCCCGCGCTGTCGACCAGCGCCTGGATCTCCACCAGCAGCGGCCGCGTGCCCTCGAGCGTGACCAGCACGCACGAGCCTGGCACCGGCGCGCCGTGCGTCGACAGGAAGATCGCGCTCGGATTGCTGACGCCCTTCAGGCCGCGCTCGGTCATCGCGAACACACCGATCTCGTTGACGGCGCCGTAGCGGTTCTTCACCGCGCGCACCAGGCGGAAGCTCGAATGCGTGTCGCCCTCGAAGTACAGCACCGTGTCGACCATGTGCTCGAGCACGCGCGGGCCGGCGAGCGACCCTTCCTTGGTGACGTGGCCGACCAGCACGACCGATGTGCCGAGCGATTTGGCGGCACGCGTCAACTGCGCCGCACATTCGCGCACCTGCGCCACCGAGCCCGGCGCGGAGGTCAGCGCATCGGAGAACACGGTCTGGATCGAGTCGATCACGCAGAACCTGGGCTTCTCGGTTTCGATGGCCGTCAGGATGCGCTCGAGCTGAATCTCGGCCAGCACGCGCACCGGCGCATCGCGCAGGCCCAGCCGCCGCGCTCGCAGCGCCACCTGAGCGCCCGACTCTTCGCCGGTGACGTAGAGCACCGGCATCTGCTGCGAGAGCCTTTCCGCCGCCTGCAGCAACAGCGTCGACTTGCCGATGCCGGGGTCGCCGCCGATCAGCACCACGCCGCCTTCGACGATGCCGCCACCGAGCGCGCGGTCGAGTTCGGTGAGACCGGTGGGCGTGCGGTCGATCTCGGCGGCTTCGATCTGCGACAGCGTGGCCACCGTCTGCATTGGCGCCGCCGTCTTGTAGCGGTGCGGGGCCCCGGCGTTGTTGTCGGCCACGCCTTCTTCGAGCGTGTTCCATTCGCCGCAGTGCGGGCACTTGCCGAGCCACTTGGGGCTCACGCCACCGCAGGCGGTGCAGGTGTAGACGGTCTTGTCGCGTGCCATTGCAGCGATTGTGCGGGCTTCGCTGCGAGGCACCTGTTCAGCGGACGGCCTCAGCCACGTCCTGGTGGGAAGTGGCTCAAAACCCTACGAAGCGTGTTGGGATATATTTCCCAATCATGAGTTCACCGTCTACTAAACAAAAAGCGCTCGCGCAGGCGGTTTCGAGGCTGCTGCGGCCCATCGTGCGGATGCTGCTGCGCAATTCGATGCCGTTTGCCGCCTTCGAAGCACTGGCCAAGCGGGTCTACGTCGAGGTGGCGTTCGAGGAGTTCGCGATTCCGGGCAAGCGCCCCACGATCTCGCGCGCCTCGGTGCTGTCGGGGCTCACGCGCAAGGAAGTTCAGCGTCTGGTCAATGAGCGGATGCTGGACGACAGCGAACGGCCCGACTTCCACAACCGCGCGATGCGCGTACTCACCGCCTGGGTCCGCGACCCGCGGTACCACGGCGCGAACGGCAAGCCGCGTGCGCTCGATGCAGAAGGGGCAGTCAGTTTTTCTGCGCTGGTCAAGCGCCACAGCGGCGACATGCCGTCTGGCGCCGTGATGGACGAGTTGCTGCGCGTCGGTGCGATTCGACGCACGGCAGAGGGGCAGCTCGCACTGGCGCAACGTGCCTACGTGCCCGCGGGAGGTCAGCTCGAAAAGCTGGCGATGCTCGGCACCGACGTGACCGATCTGATCGAGACGATCGACCACAACGTCGAGCACGGCGCACAGGACCCACGCTTTCAGCGCAAGGTCATGTACCACGACATGTCCGCGGCCGCGATCCCGGCGTTCCGCAAAGTCAGCGCCACCAAGGCGCAGGCCCTGCTGGAACACCTGGATGTCTGGCTGGCCAAGCGCGCGACCCGGCAAGACGACGATTCGCCCGCGGCGCCGCGGGTGCGCATCGGGCTGGGCGTCTTCTACTTCGAACAATTGAGCGGTCAACCAGATTCCACCAAGGGGTCACCATGAAGTTCCGTCGCATTCTTTCAGCGCTCATGTCGTTCGCCGCGTTGACCCTGGTGGGTTGCGGTGGCGGTGGTGGCGGCGGCATCAGCGGCACCGGGGCAGCGATCGGCACGCTGCACTTGTCGATCGGCGATGCGCCATCGTGCGGCTACGACTCGGTCAACATCACCGTGCAGAAGGTGCGTGTGCACCAGAGCTCGGCCGCCACTGACGGCGACGCCGGCTGGTCCGAGATCGTGCTCGCGCCTGCGAAGCGCGTCGACTTGCTGGCGCTGACCAACGGTGTGCTGGCCGAACTGGGGCAAACCCAATTGCCAGCGGGCAAGTACACGCAACTGCGGTTGGTGCTGGCTGCCAACGATGCCACCCATCCGTTCGCCAACTCGGTGGTGCCCACCGGCGGCAGCGAGGTTGCACTCACCACACCCAGCGGACAGCAATCGGGCATCAAGGCCAACGTCGACATCGACGTGGCGGCCAACCAGCTGGCCGATTTTGTGATCGATTTCGATGCCTGCAAGTCCATCGTCAAGGCCGGTGCTTCGGGCAAGTACCTGCTCAAGCCGGTGATCCAGGTCGTGCCGCTCCTCGTGTCTGGCGTCGCCGGCTTCGTGCACAGCTCGTTGTTGGTCGCGGGTGCGGGCATTTCGCTGCAGCAATCCGGCGTGCCCGTGAAGAGCACGGTGGCCGACAGCCGCGGGTCTTTCCTGCTGCAGCCGGTGGCGCCCGGCAGCTACGACCTCGTGATCACCGCCCCGGGCCGAGCCACCGCCGTAGTGACCGGCGTGCCCGTCGCGATGAACATCGTGACCCCGGTGAACACGGAGCTCACCGCGATCAACCCGCCCACCTCGGACAGCGGCACGCTCGACGGCGCGGTCACCACGGGCGCGGCGAGCATCGACGCCACGGTCAGCGCAGTGCAGGGGCTGACGGGCGGCCCCACGATCATGGTGGCCGACGGACCCGTCGATGCCACCACGGGCGCGTACGCCTACTCGCTGGCCATCGCGCCGCCGGTGGTCGCACCCTATGCGGTGTTGCCGGCGGCGTTGATGTTCACGGCGGACACCGCCGCGGCCGGGCGATTCACGGTGAGGGCCATCGCGGGCGGTGTCACCAAGAGCGTGGGTCCTCTGACGTTGACGTCCGGAGCTGCGATCCATACCGACTTCACGTTCCCGTAAAGGGCATTCGGAGTCGAGACCGAGGTCGCCAGGATGTGTGAACCGTGGTTCAAACGGCGAGGCAGGTACCCATCTTGCCCGCAGAGGCCAGCAACATTGTTTGACGGGAGCCCCTCTCAGGTCTGACGCACTCCGGCATGTGAGTGACACATGGTCACCAGCGCCCATCACTCATCGCGTACACGGTGCTTGGCGCCGCTGGTTTCCAGTGCTGTGACTCGGCATGCGGTGCCCGTCGGGGAAGTGAGATGGACTGGGTGAACCTGCTGCCGATCGCACCGTTGCTGCTGCTGGGCGCGGCGGTGTCGATTGCGCTGTGGTGGCACAAGCGGCGACATTAGTCGTGCCTTGCTGTCGTCGACGGTAGTAGCCGCGAGCTGCTGTCCATCGTGCTGGGCTTGAAGCCTTCAGCGCGAACCGACGCGCTGGTGGTACGTATGGCCGGACGGTGACGCTCTTGGCCATCATGGTCATCCCGTGGGACGAGGCAAGCAACCGCAGCGCCTCAGTCGTCCTTGTCGTGTCCGCGATGGTGATCATGCCTGCGGCACTCGCCACGCGACGTGCCACCCTCGCGGTAGTCGAGCGGGCCGTTGACCTCGTGCTTGTACTTCACGAGCACGCTGTCGCACACCTCCTCACGTGTCTCGAGGTTGCCGCCGCAGTGGAAATTGGCCGCGTCGTCGGTGCTGCCGCTGCCGTTGTAGATGGCCGTCTGCGGGTACGGGCACAGCGGTCGCGTGCGCGTGACCACGCCAGCGGTAGTGACCGCGGCATTGATGGTCTTGGGCGGTGCCTTGTGCTCGACCCAGTTGACCAACGCGTCGAACAATGCTTGCGGTTGCGGCCCCGCGCCACCACCGCAGTGGCCCACGCCGGGTGCGCGGAACAGCCGATAGAACTTCTGCACGCCGCTGAACTCGTCGTCGCGCGGGCCACCATAGCGATCCGCCATCTGACGGTAGTAGTGCAACACGCCCTGCGGCATGATCAGCTGGTCATTCGCGCCCACGAAGGTGAGCAGCTTGCCGCCGCTGGCGCGGAACGCGTCGAGGTCGTCGAAGGTGTCGGTCACGTCGGCGATGTTGCGCGAGCCTTGCTGCGCCACGTCGGCATACGTGTGAGTCGTCACCGTCGTCCAGTCGAATGTGCGGTCGTGGGTGTCCCAATGGAACTGGGTCACGCCGAGGAAGAACGGCGCCGCGCCGTTCAGCGCGTTGATGGCGGTGCCACGATCGAGGCCAAACCAGATGCGCTTGCCGTCAGGGTTGCGCGGGCCGTCCCAGATGCGATCGATGGCTTCGGCCTCGGCGGCATTCAGGCAGTTGGCGGCCGGTGCCGTAGGCGAGCCGCAGATATTGGCCTTGGCGCTGAAGGTGCAGGCGCGCGGCTCGTCGATGACGCCGTCGACCACGCCGTCGGCGGCGTCGCACGCGGCCACGGCCGACGCGGAGGCCTGGTTCAGTTTGGCCGCGGCGATCGGGCCACCCGTCAGATCCTTCATCACGATCTGGCCCCACATCTGCGCCGTCTGAAAGCGCGTCCAGTACATCGCCGGGGCGCTGGCCAGGATGCCGTCGAGCTCGTGAGGCAGTTCCTGAGCCAGCAGGTAGCCCTGACGGCCGCCGGTGGAACAGCCGTTCCAGTAGTTGTACGCCGGCTGCACAGCGTAGTAACTGGCGGCAATGCTCTTGGACAGCAGCACCTGCTGCTTGATGCCGTTGCGGATGAAATCGTTGATGAACTGCAGGTTGTACGTGCCATCGGTGTTGACGCCGGCCTCGCAGTTGAAGTCAGCCGCGCCATGACCGGTGTCGTTGCCTGAGCCGACGTAGCCGGCATTCACCGCTGCATTGACGGCGAGGCTGCCTGAGCAACCGCCGCCGCCAATGCCCTGGGTGCGGCCGTTCCACGCGCCGACCACGCCGCCGCTGCCGCCGTCGAGCGGCCCCAGGGGCAACCCCACGCGCACGTTGATGTTCTGCTGCGCCGACGTGCCGTACAACACGTCGACTTGGCAGAACGACACATTGCTGCCGCTGGCCGGCACGATGGCGGCGGTGACCGACTTGATGCCTGGCGTGCCGACGAGGCCGCCGGCGTCACCGGCGAGTTGCGAGCACATCAGCGGTTGCGGCGGCCGCGGCGGCGGCCCGTGTTTGTCTTCATGCGCCGTGGCGGGCAGGATGGCCAGCACGCCGGTGCCGACGAGCAGCGCTGCGGATAGGAAGGGGTGCGTCATGTTTGCCTCCTGCTGTCGATCTGCGAGGTGAGGTCTCGGCGGCGCCTAAAAGGTGGCACTGACGACCCTGGCCTCGTCTGGGTGTCCATTGCACCCAAGTTGACCCTTGCGGTCTTGCAAGAACGACTCCGCCTTTCAGATTCGGATCAAGGCCCGGGCAAACCCCCGGGGGCGGGTGTCGGCACTGCGCCCTTGGGGTTAGTCCGCTAGCGGCGGCCTTGTGCACTCTGCAGACCACTTCTATCCTGAATGTCCGAACGCGCTTGGACGACAAACGTGAACGCCCATTTCTCGCGCGTCGATACGCTCAACGTGCACTCCGAGCACAGCCGTCTCGCGCCTGAGCTGCTGGCGCGCTGGCGTGGCCTGCCGGTGGGCTGGTTCGATGCCGAATCGACGGTGCACAACCGCAACTTCCTGGTGCCACGCCGGCTGCTGGCCTTGCTGGACACGGGCGTCGCGCAAGCGCGCTTCGACTTCGGATCCGGTGCCAAGACGTACGACCTCCGGGCTGGTGCGCTGCGCGTGTTCGACGGGCGGCGCGCTTGCCGGCTCAACGACTGGTCGTGCCGCGCCGCGCGCCGCGTCATGGTCGACCTCGACGCCACGCGGTTCGACGAGCCGGAGGCCTTGTCGGGGTTGCGGCAGGACCTCGACTTCCGCGACGACGAGCTGGCCGGGGTCGTGCGCGCGATGGTGCGCGAGATCGAAGAGGGCTGTCCGCACGGAGGGCTGTATGCGGAATCGCTGTCGGCCAGCGTTGTGCTGCGCATCGCGCGAACGCACGGGCGATCGCGGCCCGAGCGTGGCACGCTGACGGCAGCGCAGCTGCGGCGTGTCGACGAGTTGATCGCCGACAGCCTCGCAGACGGCCTGACGCTCACTGCGCTGGCGGATGTGGCCGGCTACAGCAAGGCGCACTTCGTTCGGCTGTTCCGTCGCGCGACCGGCACGTCGCCGCACCGCTACGTGCTGCTGCGCCGCCTCGAGCAAGCGCGGCGTCTGATCGAGACGTCCACGCTGCCACTGGCCGAGGTTGCATCCGCGACGGGCTTCGCGAGCCAGAGCCACCTGAACATCGCGTTCGCTCGCTTCTATCGCTGCACGCCCGGTGACACGAGGCGCAACGCGCCGCGCTGACGCACGGCGAAACGCGATGCGCGGTACGTCGCGGCTCTCACACACAGCAGCCAGCTGGCACGCGCGGCTACTTCATCTTGTAGGTGCCCACTTG
>JBIODO010000201.1:0-7620 GCA_044445225.1 Burkholderiales bacterium | reverse complement strand
ATGATGTACAGCAGCATCGCGCTCATGTAGGCCGAGTCGAGCAGCACCTTCGGCACGTTGCTGATCTTCATGTCCTTGTAGAAGTACACGGCTACAAAGAATGCGTAGACGGCGCTCACCGCGGCAGCTTCGGTGGGCGTGAAGATGCCGGTGTAGATGCCGCCGATCACCACGATCACGAGCAGCAGCCCCCAGATGCTCTCGCGGAAAGCGCGCCAGCGTTCGCGCCAGGTGGCCCTCGGCTGCCGCGGGTAGTTGAACTTTCGCGCGCGCCACCAGGTGGTGCCGCCGAGCATGGTGGCGAGGATGAGCCCCGGCACGATGCCCGCGATGAACAGCGCGCCGACCGACGTGTTGGTGGCCACCGCGTACATCACCATCACGATCGACGGCGGAATCAGGATGCCGAGGGCACCCGAGGTCGTGATGACGCCGGCGCCGAAGCGCGGCGGGAAGCCTTGCTTGACCATCGCCGGCAGGATGATCGAGCCGATCGCCACCACGGTGGCCGGTGAGCTGCCCGACACCGCGGCGAACAGCGCACACGCCATCACGCCGGCCAGGCCCAGGCCGCCCGCCCAGTGGCCGACCATCGACGACGCGAACTTGATCATCCGCCGCGCGACGCCGCCGTGGGTGAGAAAGTTGCCGGCCAGGATGAAGAACGGGATCGCCATGATCTCGAACTTCTCGATGCCCGTGAACAGCTTCAGTGCCACCGATTCGATGGGCACCGAGGTCATCGTGAACAGGTACGTGAGCACCGTGAGGCCGAGCGAGATCGAGATCGGCATGCCGGTGAGCATCAAGCCGAACAGCAGCGCGAAGATGATCCACGGGTTCGCGATCGGCACGCCGACCAGCTTGAGCACCACCGGGACGGCGATCAGCAGCGGTGGGATCAGCGCCGGCCAGCGTGACGCGACGTGGGCGGGGCTCGGTGCCACGGCGCTCATGACTTGGCTGCCCCGATGGGCGCGGGGTGCAGGTTGTCTTCCAGCGCGTAGGGGTTGATGTCCTCGAGGCCCTCAACGTGCGCCACGTCGTGGTGTGGCAGTTGGCCGGTGCGCGCAAAAGCCCACGCCACCTGCAGGAAACGAAAGCACATCAGGTACGAGCCGGCGGGGATGCACAAGTAGACGATCCACTTCGGCAACTCGAGGTCGGGCGACACCGAATCGGTGTGCGCGATGTCCCAGACGAACGTCGCGCCCAGCGTGCCGACGATGCCCGTGAACAGGGCGCCCGCGGCGAGCCCGAACAGCACGTAGAGCTTGCGCGTGTCGGGCGGCAGCCGGTTGATCATCACGTCGACGCCGACGTGGATCCCGGTGCGCACGCCGTAGGCTGCGCCGAACTTCGCCATCCACACGAACATGTAGATGCACAGCTCCTGCGCCCACGAGAGGTCGATCTTGAGCAGCGCGTCCTGCACCCCGGGAATCGGCAGCCCGGCAGAGTAGCGGTGCACCACCGCGACGAAGATGAGCAGCGTGGCCGCGCCCATCAGCAACGTGATGATCCACTCCTCGAGACGATCCAGGAACCTCACGCTGCTCCCCCCTCGCCACTCGGTGCGACGCTGACCGGCGCGCTGCCAGGGCCTACGGCTTGAAGCCCGTTTCTTTGTAGACCTCGGCCAGCGTGTCCTTGCCCACCCGCGACTCGTTGTCTTTGTGCACGACGACGAGCGCCTTCTTCATCGCCGCCTTCTGCTCGGGGGTCAGGGCGATGATCTCCGTCTTGCCGCTCTTGCGCACCGCCTCGATCGCGTCGTCGTTCTCCTTCTGCGCGATGTTATTGGCGAAGGCGGTGGCGTCTTTCACCGCGCCCTCGAGCACCGTGCGGATGTCGGCGGGCAAGCCGTCCCAGAACTTCTTGTTGGCGATCAGCGCGTAGCCGAGGTAGCCGTGGTCGGTGAGGGCAAGGTACTTCTGCACCTCTTGCATCTTCTGCGTATAGAAATTCGACGGCGGATTCTCGGTGCCGTCGACCACGCCGGTCTGCAGCGCCTGGTAGACCTCGGAAAACGCCATCACTTGCGGAATCGCGCCCAGGGCCTTCATCTCGTCGCCCAGCACCTTCGACGACTGGATGCGCATCTTGAGGCCCTTGTAGTCGGCCGGCGCGCGAATCGGCTTGTTGGCGCTCATCACCTTGAAGCCGTTGTCCCAGAAGGCCAGACCGACGATGCCCTTGGACTCGAGCTTCTTCATCAGCCCCGCGCCCACCGGTCCACTGGTGACCTTGTGCAGCTCGGTGGCGTCGTCGAAGAGGTAGGGCAGATCGAAGACCTCGAACTCGCGCACGCCGAGCGGCCCGAACTTGGCAAGCGACGGCGCGAGCATCTGCACCGACCCGAGCTGCAGGGCCTCCATCTCCTCGCCGTCTTTGAACAACGAGCTGTTCGGGTAAACCTCGACCTTGACGCGGCCCTTGGTCCGCTCCTCGGCGAGCTTCTTGAAATACTCGGCGCCCTTGCCCTTGGGTGTGTCAACGGCCACCACGTGGCTGAACTTGATGACGATGGGCTGCTGCGCCGATGCGACGCCGGCCACGGCCAACAAGGCCCAGGCGGCAACGAAGAGCGTGAGGCGAGATGTCATCGAACCCTCCAGGCCATGGTTATCACGAAACGTGCAGACTAACGCCTCGTCCAACGTATCCGCCCGGGGATTGACCCCGGTTGACGCACGTCAACCTACCCGCACGTTGACGCATCGCGTGGCGGCGTGGTTTGGAAGGAAAAACCCTTGGCTGCCCCCATCGACCTGCGCTCCGACACCGTCACTCGCCCCACCGATGCCATGCGCGCCGCAATGGCCGCGGCCCCGGTGGGCGACGACCAGTACGGCGAAGACCCGAGCACCAACCGCCTGCAGGCCCGCATGGCCGAGTTGCTGGGCAAGGAGGCGGCGCTGTGGCTGCCCACCGGCACCATGGCCAACCAGGTGGCCGTGCGCACGCTGACGCGGCCCGGCGACGAAGTGGTGGCGTGTCGCGAGTCGCATCTGGCGTGGCACGAGCTGGGTGGTGCGGCGGCCAACGCCGGGGTGCAGATTCACGAGATCGGGCACGCCGGCGTGTTCAGTGCCGACGAACTGCGCGCCGCCGCCAAGCCGCGCAACTTTGCGATCTTTCCCACCACCACGCTGGTGGAGGTCGAAAACACGCACAACCGGGCCGGCGGCATCGTGGTGCCGCAGGCTACAGCGCTGCGCATCTGCGCCGTGGCGCGCGAGCTCAACCTGGCCACGTTCTTGGACGGCGCTCGTTTATGGAACGCCAGCGCCGCCAGCGGCGTGGCGCTGCACGAGCTGGCCGCGCCGTTCGATCTCGTCTGCGTGGCCTTCAGCAAGGGGTTGGGGGCGCCGGGCGGCTCGCTGCTGGCAGGCTCTAAGGCACTGATCGCGGCGGCCCATCGCCACCGCCACCGCATGGGCGGCGCAATGCGGCAAAACGGCATCTTCAGCGCGGCCGCGCTGCATGCGCTGGACCATCACCTGCAGCGCCTGCCCGAAGACCACGCCAACGCGCGTGCGTTCGCCGAACGTTTGAAAGCCGACGCGGCAGTGGAGCTCGATCTGGCCAGCGTGCAGACCAACATCGTGGTGTTTCAGCTGCCGGCGGCGGTGGCATTGGATGCGCCGACGTTGAGTGCGCAGGCGCGCGAGCGCGGGGTGCTGCTCAATGCGATGGGGGCGCGCACGATGCGGGCGGTGACGCATCTGGATGTGAGCCGGGCGCAGTGCGAAAGCGCAGCCGATGTCCTGGCGCAGTTGCTGGGGCGGTAGCCATGAAGCCCACGCACGATCACGGCATCTGGCATTGGTCTGTGCTGGTGGGCTATCCGCCCTTGCGCCGCTTCCAGCGGGGCGCCAAGCTGACGCACGCGTTGCGGCCGGCAGCGGCCTGATCACTCCTGGAGACAGCCATCGCGCACGCACCCGCCTATCCGCACGACGCCGTCCAGCAGATCGCGGACGATGTCTTCGCCGTGCGCGGCAGCCTGCTGATGAACCCGCTGATCCGCATCTCGCGCAACATGGCGATCGTGCGCCACGGCGGTGAGCTGTCGCTGATCAACCCCATCCGCCTGAACGACGCCGGTATCGGCGCACTCCAGCGCCTGGGCAAGATCAGACGCATCGTGACGCTGGGTGCGATGCATGGCCTCGACGACGCCTGGTACCGCGAGCAATTCGGCGTCGAATGCTGGGCCCGCCCTGGTAGCCGAAAATATCCGCCTCCGGCCGACTACCGCTTGCTCGACGAACAACAGCCGCTGCCGTTTCCTGACGCCCAATTGTTCTGCTTTCACGGCACGCGACCCGAGTCGGCGTTGCTGTTGGGGCGCGGTCAGGGGCTGCTGCTGACCTGTGATGCGATCCAGCACTACGGTGACTATCACCACGCGAGCCCAGCCGCCAAGCTCGTGCTGCCCTTGTTGGGCTTCTCGAAGACCACGCTGATCGGCCCCATCTGGCTGAAGGCGGTGACGCCTGCGGGCGGCACGCTGCGCGGCGACTTCGAACGGCTTCTGCAGTTGAAGTTCGACAGCCTGTTCGCTGCGCACGGCAGCTTCCTGCCCGCAGGCGCTCACGTGGCGGTCGAGGCGGCGGTGCGCAAGGCCTTCGACTGACGCGTCAGCAAGTCGGTCGGCCCGACGAGGCATCGTCCTACAAGGCGAATGCCGCTGCGCCGATGCGCCCATTCGACGCCGGCTCCTACAGTGACGAAGAGGGGTGCCCGACTGCGGGCCCTCTTCAAGCACTGCGAAGGGATCAAATCATGCGTGATCGGCTTCTCATCTTGGCTCTGCCGTTGCTGGTGGGGCTGGTGCCGCCAGCGGCATCGGCCGCGGTGAGTGTCAGCGTGGGCATCAGCGTTCCGGGTGTTCAGATCGGCATCAACGTGCCGGCGTACCCCGAGTTGCAGCCGGTGCCCGAATACCCGGTGTACTACGCGCCGGGATTGCCAGCGAACTACTTCTTCTACGACGGCTTGTACTGGGTGTATGCGAACGACGCCTGGTACTCGAGTTCCTGGTACAACGGCCCGTGGTACGTGGTGGAGCCGGCGGTCGTGCCGGTGTTCGTGCTGCGCGTGCCGGTGCGCTACTACCGCGTGCCGCCGCCTTACTTCAGCGGCTGGGCGGTGGCCGAGTCGCCGCGCTGGGGCGCGCGCTGGGGCCCGCAGTGGGAAACGCAGCACCGCGGCTGGGACCACTGGGACCGGCGCCAGGCGCCTGCGCCGGCACCGCTGCCGGTGTATCAGCGCCAATACGTGGGCGACCGATACCCGGCGAGCGAACAGCAACATGTGATTCGCCAGCAGCAGTATCAATTCGAGCCGCGTGATGCGCAGGTGCGCGAGCGCTTGGCCGCCGAGGAGCGCCGCGACGCCGAGCATCAGCAGCGCGCTGCCGCGCCGGCGCCGCAGCGCCCGCCCGCTGCGGCGCAACAGCCCAGCGCGCGCGCGGCCGAGAGCGAACGGGCGGCGCAGCCGCAGCAACAACAACAGCGACAGCAACGCGAAGCGCAGGAGCGCGCGACCGACCCACGTCGACAACAGGAGCAGCACGCCCGCCAGCAACAGCCACGCGAGCAGCAGGCACGCCAGCAACAGCAACATCAACAGCAGCAGCCGCAGCAGGAAAAGCAACAGCAGCAGCTGCAACAGGAAAAGCAACAGCAACCGCAACAACAGCAAGCCGAGCGCCACGCCGCGGAGCGCGCGCACACACAAAAACCTCAGCGTCAACCCGAGCGGGGCGACTCGTCGCGCGAGGGCAACAACGGCGGGTGACGAGCGAACGTGCTCAAGGAGTGAAGCATGAAGAAATTTCTGGTGCTCTACATGATCCCTTCATCGGTCATGGACCAATGGAAGCGGACCTCACCCGAGAGCAAGAAGGCCGCAGAAGACAAGATGAGGAGCGAGATACACGCCTGGACGAACGGTCGCTCGACGATATTCTCCGACCCCGGCGCGGGTCTGGGTAAGTCCAAGCGCATCACGTCGAGCGGCGCATTGCACGCGAGAAACGACCTGGCGATGTATGCCATCGTGCAAGGCGATTCGCAAGATGCCGTCGCCAAGGCTTTCGAAAGCCACCCGCACCTGCAGATTCCGGAGTCTTCGATCGAGGTGATGGAACTCTTTGCTCTGCCCGATCCGCCGAAGAAGCAGTCCGGCGGACCTGCCGTGCGCTGACGCGGCCGGCTCGCGTTTTGTCGCGGTAAGCGGGCACCGACACCTGCACCAAGAGCACTGGCCCAGCGAGTGGCCCGGCCCGCAGCGAGGGCAGTCACCCAGAGCGCGATACATTCCGCTGCAAGATGAGCGAAGGCGTTCTTGCAGGCATCCGGGTGCTCGACTTCGGGCGCTTCATCGCCGGCCCGTTTTGCGGCGCGCTGCTGGCCGACCACGGGGCCGACGTGATCCGCGTCGACAAGGTCGGCGGCAGCGAAGATCGCTTTCTGCTGCCGCTGGCCGAGAGCGGCGAAGGCGGCCTGTACATGCAGGTCAATCGCGGCAAGCGGTCGCTGTCGCTCGACCCCACTGCGCCCGCAGGCCGCGAGATCGTCAAGCAGCTGATCGCGCGCGCCGACATCGTGATCGCCAACATGCCCAGTGCCACGCTGCGATCGATGGGGCTCGACCACGCCAGCGTGTCGGCGATCAACCCGCGCGCGATCCTGGTGGCCACCAATGCGTTCGGCGCAACCGGGCCCTATGCGCACCGCCTCGGCTTCGACGGTCTTGGCCAGGCGCTGTCGGGCGCGGTGTTCATGAGCGGCGACCCCGGTGCGCCGCGCCGGGCCAGCGTGAACTGGGTCGATTTCGGCACCGCGATCTCGGCGGCCTTCGGCGCGCTGCTCGCGTTGATGGCGCGCGAGCGCACCGGCCGCGGCCAGGAGGTGAGCGGCTCGCTGATGGCCACTGCGCTGACGTTCACGAACTCGGTGCTGATCGAGCAGGCGGTCAATCAGCCCGATCGCGTGCCGCAAGGCAATCTCGGCTACGGCTCTGCGCCGGCGGATCTCTTTCAGTGCGCCGATGGCCAGTGGCTGATCGTGCAGGCGGTGGGCCAGCCGCTGTGGCGGCGGTTCTGCACGATGCTCGGCGTGCCGCAGTGGCTCGACGACGCGAGGTTTGCCGATGATCTCGCGCGCGGCAAGCATGCCCATCTGGTGAGCGAGCGGCTCGGCGCCTGGTGCGCCGCCCGTTCACGCGCCGACGCGATCCAGGCGTGCGAGGCCGCGCGCATTCCAGCCGGGCCCGTGCACAGCCCGCAGCAGGCGCTCGACGACGCGCACATCCGTGCCAGCGGCATCCTGCGCGAGATCGCTTTTCCCGGTTCGCCGCTGCCGGCGCCGGTGGCCGACACGCCGGTGCGGCTGTCGGAGACGCCGGGTGCGATCCGCCGCCGCGCGCCGCTGCTGGGCGAGCACACCGAGGCGATTCTCACGGAAATCGGCTATTCGAAGGCCGAGGTGGCACGGTTACGCGAGGCCGGGGTTGTCTGAACCCACAACAGCTGCGTCGAATGACGCGCAAACGAGGGATAACCCCCCGCACAAGCCGTTGCGCGAGAGCTCAGTCATTAGGCAAGCT
>JBIODO010000200.1:0-7703 GCA_044445225.1 Burkholderiales bacterium | reverse complement strand
GATCCAGTTCGGCTCGTTCACCGCGCCGTTGCCGGTGATGATCTCGCTGCCGCTGTCGCTGATCGGCGTGGTGATCGCGTTGATCATCACGCGCGGCACGCTCAACCTGATGAGCTTCATCGGCGTCATCATGCTGTGCGGGCTGGTGGCCAAGAACGCGATCCTGCTGCTCGACGCTGCGCGCGTGCTCGAGCACCAGGGCATGGACCGTGAGGAAGCGCTGATGCACGCCGGCCGCACGCGCGGGCGGCCGATCCTGATGACCACCTTCGCGCTGGTGGCCGGCATGATGCCCGTGGCGGTGGGCATCGGCGAGGGCAGCGAGTTCTACCGCCCGATGGCGGTGGCGATCATCGGCGGCACCATCACCTCGACGCTGCTCACGCTGCTGGTGATTCCGAGCTTCTACGACTCGATCGAGATCTGGCGCGACCGCGCGGCGGCCAAGTTCCAGCGGCGCGCGCAACGCTGGCACGCAGCGCCCGCCTTCGTGGTGACGCTGCTGGAGGCCTTGGCCACCGTGCTGTTGCTGCGATTCATCTGGCGCATGCTGTGGCGTGCCGCACGCTGGTTGTTGTTGCGCTTGTCGGGGCGTCGCGCGCAGCCGGCTTGATCCGCCATTGGCCGAGCGGTTTGCCGCCATGTACGAGTCGAAGAAGCAGCCTCCGCTCGCGAGCCGCAATTTCGCGCAGCGCCTGCTCGTGCACCTGGCGATCGCGGTGCTGGTGATGGTGGCCTCGCTGGCCATCGGCATGGTCGGCTATCACGTGCTCGAGCAGTTGCCGTGGATCGACGCCTTCCTGAACGCCGCGATGCTGCTCGGTGGCATGGGCCCGGTGAATGCACCGGTCAGCGCGGCCGGCAAACTGTTCGCGGGCTGCTACGCGCTGTATGCGGGGCTGGTGTTCATCATCACGGCGGGCTTGATGTTCACGCCGGTGCTGCACCGGCTGATGCACCGATTCCATTGGGACGACAAGCTCTGAGCCGCTGGCGCGCGCTGCCAGCGCGTCAACGACGGCCGGCTTCGAAATCGCGCACGGTCTCGGCTGCAGTGGCTTGCAGATGCGCAGCCACGTCAGGCGGCAGCCCGGCGCTGTAGCTGTTGCCCACTGGCGAGATGCGGTAGATGCTGGCCATCACGGTGGCCGCCGCGAGGTACGTGCCGGCCACGCTCGGGTGCCGCTTGTCCGACGCATGCAGCACGATGTCGGGCCGCCTGGCCAACGAGCGGGCGAATGCCAGCCCGGCGGGCACCACCCGCAAGCTGTTTGCGCCAGCGGCCTTCGTGTAGGCGTCGGCCAGCGATGCCGTCATCTCGGGTGCATCCTGGTACGCCCACGACATGAACAGAATCGGCTCGGCACCGTGCTGGCGCACGATGGCGCTGTCGCGCGTGACCGTCTGGAAGAACAGCGGCGCCAACTGCGGATGGATCGGGCACTGGCTGCAGTCCATCATCAACACCGCGTCAAACAGTTTGGGCAGCGCCCGATCGCCGGTGTTGAACACCACTTCATTCTTGGCGTTGAATGAGTACGAGCCCATGCCGCCAGGCTTGAAGTGCGCCTCCATGTCGTGCCAGTTCAGGCCCGAGCCGCTGATGGTGGCCGAGGTCTGGCGCCAGCCGCGGTCGCCCGCGCCGCTGGCGCGCAGCAGCTGCCCCACGTGACCGTGCATGCTGTTGTTGTAGTAGAAGAAGCTGTTGCCGACCCACAGCATCGACATCGGCGCCACCCTGTCGCTGGTCGCCGCAATCGGCGTCGCAGCCGGCATCGGCGAACACGCCGACAACCAGGCCGCCACCACGGCAGCGCCAAGCCGGCACTGAATGCTTGTTGTACTGAGCTTCACGGTGTCTCCTCGCGCTCGTCGGCCACGCTGCGATTATTGCCAATGACTGCGCCAGCGCCCTTGGCGACTCTGACCATCGACCGCGACGCGCCGACCTACACTGACGCCGCCCGCGCGCCGACGTCGCGATGCGATGCTGCTGCGGTCTACCGACACCTTGCCATGAGGATCGCCCTGCTGACCGACCTGCACGCCAATCGAGAGGCGCTGCAAGCCGTGCTGGACCATGCGGCCGGGCAGCGCATCGGCCGCTTCGCCTTGCTGGGCGACTTTGTCGGCTACGGGGCAGAGCCCGCGTGGGTGGTTGATCGCGCGCGCCACCTGGTGGCCAATGGTGCCATCGCGGTGCTCGGGAACCACGACGAGGCGGTGTTGCGCGGTGGCCGGCCGTCGATGCGCAGCGATGCGCGCCACTCGCTCGAGTGGACGCGTGGCCGACTCGATGCCGATCAGTTGGCCTTTCTCGCCGCGCTGCCGATGACCCACAGCGAAGCGCAGACACTGTACGTTCACGCCAACGCGTGGGCCCCGGGCAAGTGGGCCTACATCGAGACTCGTCACGATGCCGTACGCAGCCTGCATGCCACCGCGTGCCGCTACACCTTTTGCGGACACATGCACGAACCGAGGCTGTACCACCTGTCGGGCACCGGCAAGGCCGGTGAGTTCACGCCGTTGCCCGGCGCGATGATTCCGGTGCCGTCCCACCGACAGTGGTTGGTGATTCCAGGTTCGGTGGGCCAGCCGCGCGACAACAACCCCGCCGCCTGCTACGCCGTGTTCGAAGACAGTGCATCGGCCGCGCTGACTTACCATCGCGTGCCCTACGACCACGAGGCCGCCGCAGCGAAAGTGCGCGCCGCGGGCTTGCCGCAAGACCTCGCCGACCGGTTGAGCGATGGCACTTGACGATGCGATCGAGTCGCCTGCCGTGACCGCCGGCACGGCGCACGCGCGGCCTGAGCTGCGGCCGGGCGACGTGGTTGACGGTTTTCGGCTCGTGGGCCGCGCGCACGAGGGCGGCATGGCCGACCTGTGGCAGGTGACGCATGCGGCGCACGCCGAGCCGCTGCTGATGAAGGTGCCGCGCTTGCGCGCCGGCGAGGATCCGGCCAGCATCGTCGGCTTCGAGGTCGAACAGATGATCCTGCCCACCTTGGGCGGGCCGCACGTGCCGCGCTACGTCGCGCGCGGCGACTTCACGCATCAGCCCTACCTGGTGATGGAGCGCATCGAGGCTGCCAGCCTGGCCGCACGCGCCGACGAGGCGCCGCTGGCGCTGGACGAGATCACCGAGATCGGCGCGCGCGTTGCCGCGGCCCTGCACGACCTGCACCGGCAACGCGTGATCCACCTCGACCTCAAACCCGAGAACGTGCTGATGCGTGCCGACGGGACGGCGGTGCTGGTGGACTTCGGCCTGTCGCGGCACGATGCCTTGCCCGATTTGCTGGCCGAGGAGTTCAAGCAGCCGATGGGGTCGTGGCCGTACATCGCGCCGGAGCAGTTGCGGTTCGTGCGCAACGACCCGCGCAGCGACCTGTTCGCGCTCGGCGCGATGCTGTACCAGTTCACCACCGCAGAGTTGCCGTTCGGCGAGCCGCGCTCGATGCGCGCGTTGCGGCGCCGCCTGCATGCCGACCCGGTGCCGCCATGCGCGCTGCGCCCGGACTGCCCGCCCTGGCTGCAGGAGCTGATCCTCAAGTGCCTGGAGACCGAGCCCGATCAGCGCTGGCAAAGCGCCGCGCATCTGGCGATCGCACTGGAGGATCCACGGCAAGTGCCGTTGACCGAGCGCGCGCAGCGCCGTGCCGCCAGCGGCTTGATCACCCGCTTGCGCCGGCGCTACTTCGGCATCACGGGCGCTCAGCCTTCTCGCGCAGCGCGCGGCGCGCTCGACCAGGTGGCGAGGAGCCCGACCATCGTGGCGGCTGTGGACATCAGCGCTGACGCCGCCGCGCTGGCCGCGCAGGTGCGCGAGATGGCGCGACGCATCGTGCTCACCCAGCCCGGCGCGCGGCTGGCCTGCGTGAGCGTGCTCGAGACCAGCTACGTCGGCCTTGACGACTATGCCGACGAGCGCGGCAGCAGCCTGCATGTGAAGCATCTGGCTGCGTTGAAGCACTGGGCGCGCCCGATCTCCAAGGCGCTCAATCTCGATGAGGGGCGGCTCACTTTTCACGTGCTGGAGTCCACCAGCCCGGCCGCGGCGTTGATCGAGTTCGCGCGGCGCAACGGCGTCGATCAGATCGTGATGGGCGCGCGCGGGCACTCGGCCGTGCGCCGCTATCTGGGCAGCGTCAGTTCGCAGGTGGTCGCACAGGCGCCCTGCACGGTGACCGTGGTGCGCGAGTGAGCGCATTGCGCCGGGACGCTGCGTTGAGGCGACTGCTCGGCACGCTGCAGCCACGGCGCCATGCCGGCGTCTATGCGTTCGTGACGGTGCCCGGCCACTTCGACGCCGTCGCGCTGCAACCGCTGGCCACCTTTCGCGAGGCCGAAGACACCACGCTGGTGGTCGAAGAGCCTCGCGCCCGCGCGGCGGGCCTGCCGATCCTGTTTCGCGCCGCGTGGCTGACGCTGGGCGTGCACTCCGAACTGGCAGCGGTCGGGCTCACCGCGGCAGTAGCGTCGGCGCTGGCCGGCGCAGGCATCGCGTGCAACGTGATCGCCGCCGCGCACCACGATCACCTGTTCGTGCCGCTCGATGACGCCGACGCGGCGCTGGCCGTGCTGAACGCGCTCCAGCAAACCGCGGCGAGCGACTGCTGAACGCCCGGCAGGCCGCTCAGGGCTCGCGCCACTCGATGCGCGCGCCCAGCGCCGCCAGGTTTTCAACGAACATCGGGTGCGCGCGGCGGATCGGCGCGGCATGGCGGATCACCGAGCGGCCCTCGATGCTCGCCGCCACCATCAACAGCGCGATTGCCACGCGAATGATGTAGGGGCTCTCGACCTCGGCCGGCGACAGCGGCTTGCCGCCGAAGGTGATCACGCGGTGCGGGTCGGACAGAAAGGCCTGGGCGCCGAACTTGGCCAGCTCGCTGGTCCAACCGAGCGCGCCGTCGTACACCTTGTTCCAAAACAGCATGCTGCCGTGGGCGCGCACGCCCAGCGCGATGAAGATCGGCAGCAGGTCCGCCGACAAATAGGGCCATGGCGCGGCCTCGATCTTGGGCAGCAGGTTGCGCGTGAACGGCTCGCGCACCTTGAGGCCGCCTTCGAGTACGGCGCGCGACCAGCCACGTTCGTGCACGACGTACACGCCGAGCTTGGCCAGGCTGCGGTCGATCAGCGCGCAGGTCTCGGGCTGCGGGTTCTTCACCACCACATCGCCGCCGGTGATCGCCGACAGCGCGAGGAAGGTGGTGACCTCGTGGAAGTCCTCGTCGAAGCGATGGTCGCCGCCCGCCAGCGACTCCACGCCGGTGATGTGCAACGTCGACGTGCCGACGCCCTCGATGCGGGCACCCAGCACCATCAGGAAGCGGCAGAACTCCTGCACGTGCGGCTCGCAGGCGGCATTGACGAGCGTCGAACGGCCTTGGGCCAGCACGGCACACAGCACAAAGTTCTCGGTGGTGGTGACCGAGGCATAGTCGAGCCAGTGCGAAGTGCCCTGCAGCGGACGCTGTGCGTGCAGCAGCCAGCCGTCGTCGCTGCGCTCGATGCGCGCGCCGAAGCGCTCGAACACCTCGACGTGCGGGTCAATCTCGCGCACGCCCAGCGTGCAGCCTCGCACCTCGTCTTCGATGCGCGCGTGACCGAAGCGCGCCAGCAGCGGCGGCACCAGCAGGATCGACGAGCGCATCGCCTGCGGCAGGCGCACGCCGCGGGCGTCGAAGGCACTGTCGCGGTGCTCGATCTCGACCACGCCGCTGGCGAAGTCGGCCTGCACGCGGCTGCCCAGTGCTTGAAATAGGTCGAGCAGGCGCTTGGCGTCGGTGATCTCGGGCACCCGTTCCAGGCGCACCGGCTGGCGCGTCAGCAAGGTGGCCGCCAGGATCGGCAGCACCGCGTTCTTGTTGGCCGAGGGATGAATGCGGCCCTTCAGCGGCGAGCCGCCGTGCACGATGAGGTCGGACATGCGAGCGCGAAGATGCAGTGGTGATGACCGCCACCATCGTGCACCGCGGCGGTGAAATCCGGGTGAAGCATGTGAAACAGCGGTGAAACCGCTGCCGGCCGCTCAAGCGCGCTTGCAGACCTTGCGCTCGTTCTCGCCCAGCACCCATTCGCCGCCGGCCTTCAGGCACACCTCTCTGGCGATGTCGAGCCGCTCGCGGATGCGGTCGGGCGCCGTGGCGACGCGAAACACATACGACCCGGCAGCCCCGACGATGATCAGCGCCACGATGGTCCAGGCAATGCGAACGGCCATGATTGCAGTGTGCTCGCGCGATTGAATCGATTGTGCGCCTGCCAGCATCAACCGTGCCAGCTTTGCAGGCTTCGAGCCGATCACAAAGTGCAACACGGTCACGGTGCGCGCGTTCGGCCGGGCGTCGGCGGGCCGTCGACCCGCCAAGCGGCGGCCGCGTGCCCGGCTGTGGCCGTTGGCGATGAACCCCTGGCGACCGAAGCGCAACCCAGGTAGAGCCCGCAGCGGCGGACGCCTCGCCCGCCGCGGTGGCCGAAGCCAGCGAAACCCACCGGGAGCGCGCCATGGATCATCCCCAGCCCTGGGATCTGAACGCCATCCGCAGCCACTTCGTGTTCCCGGCGCATGGCCGAGTAGTCACCAACAACGCCGCCAGCACCCAGCCGCCGCGCGCGCTGCTGGCGCTGTACCAGTCGCTGGCGCCGGCCTACGACAACGTGCACCGCGGCCAGTCGGACGCCTCGCAGATCACCACCGCACGGTTCGAAGCGGCCTATGACGACATCGCGCGCTTCATCGGCGCGCCCAGCCGCAGGAACATCGTGGTGGTGCGCAACACCACCGAGGCGCACAACGCGGTGATGTATTCGCTGATGAGCGAGTTTCGCGACGGCGACAACGTGGTCACGACGATGATGGAGCACAACTCCAACTACGTGCCGTGGTACGCGATGTGCCGCGACATCCTGCCGCGTTTTGGCCGCCGCGTGGAATACCGGCTGGCGCGCTTCGACCCCGCCACCGGCGAGCTCGACCTGGAGCACCTGGCCTCGCTGATCGACGCGCGCACCAAGCTTGTGTGTTGCACCGGTGCATCCAACTTCTTCGGCACCAAGAATCCGCTGCCCGCGATCCGCACGCTGGCCAACCTCAGCGGCTACACGCAGCCCGACGGCGAGCGGCGCTCTTACCTGCTGGTCGACGGTGCACAACTGGTCCCGGGCCATTTCATCGACGTGCAGGCGCTCGACGTCGACTACCTGTCGTTCTCGTTCCATAAGATGCTGGCACCGTTCGGCGTGGGCGTGCTGTACGGCAAGGAACACCTGCTGCAATCGTCGCTGCCGTTTCTCTACGGCGGCGACATGATCGCCGATGGCCAGGTGTTTCCCGACCACGTGACGTACAACGTGCTGCCCTGGAAGTTCGCGGCCGGCACGCCCAACATCCTGGGCACCATCGTCTCGGCGCAGGCGCTGCGCATCCTGCTCGATCTCGCGCTGACGCCACACCGCGCCAGCTATTTCGGCAGCGCGCGCCCGATCGATCGCGGCGCCGTGCAGGCGGCCATGCAGCGCATCGGCGCCTGGAACCGCACGCTCACCGCGCATGCGCTCGCGCGGCTCGCTGCCGTGCCCGGCCTCACGATCTACGGCCCGCGCGACGCGGCGCGCCGCCGCGCACAGGTGGCGGTCAACACCCCGGGCCCCCACCCCAAGGTGATGGCCGAGGCGGTGGACGCCCCGGG
>JBIODO010000199.1:0-7705 GCA_044445225.1 Burkholderiales bacterium | reverse complement strand
GTGCTCGCCTGTCTGCGGCACGGCGTTGGCGAGGTCCACGTGCCGGAGCCCACGCGCGGCCAGGCGCTGGTTTGCATCGAACGCATGCTCGAATTCGTGACCAAACACCCTGAGGCGATCAGCCAGCCTGGGCGCGGGTTCGTGCCTCACATCGGCGTGGCTTGAGTGATGGCGACCGCCACCACGACCGAAGTGCTGCGATTCGAATTCAACGAGACGCTGGAGCAGGCGCGTGCGCGCAACATTCGCGATGCGCTGCTCGAAGACGTGGGGCGTGGCGACTGGACGGGCCGCTTGCTGCCCGAAGGCCGCCGCGCCAAGGCACATGTGCGCGTCCGCGAGGCCGCCGTGCTGGTCGGACGCGACTGGTTCGATGGCTGCATGCATGCGGTGGACGCCGACACAGTGGTGCGTTGGCGCTACGATGAAGGCGCCGACATGGTGGCTGACAGCGTGGTGTGCGACATCGAAGGCGATGCGCGCGCGCTGCTCGAGGCCTCGGGCGGGCTCGGCCTCGAGCAGTTGCGCGACGTGGCAGCCACTGGCGTCGATCGCATCTCGATCGGCAAGCTCACGAAGGACGTGCGCGCGGTCGACTATTCGATGCGCGTGGTGGCTTAGCCGAGCGATAACGCTCAAGTCCGGCTGTGCGCCGGCCGCGTCAGCACGGTGGGCAGACTCACCGGCAAGGTGGCGGGGAAGTCGCGGCTGTAGTGCAGGCCGCGGCTCTCGTGCCGCACCAGCGCCGAGCGCACGATCAGCTCGGCGCATTCGACGAGATTGCGCAGCTCCAGCAGATCGCGCGTGACGCGGAAGTTGGCGTAATAGTCGTCGATCTCGCTTCTCAGCAGATCGATGCGATGGAGTGCACGCTCCAGGCGCTTGGTGGTGCGCACGATGCCCACGTAGTTCCACATCAGCAGACGCAGCTCGTCCCAGTTGTGGGCGATGACCACCTGTTCATCGGCGTCCTCGACCTGGCTCTCGTCCCACGCCGGCACCGGCTCGGCGGCGCCAGCGTCGGATTGCAGGATGTGCTCGGCGCAGGTGCGGCCGAGCACCACGCACTCGAGCAGCGAGTTGCTGGCCAGCCGGTTGGCGCCGTGCAGCCCGGTGTAGGTGGTCTCGCCCACCGCGTACAGGCCCGCCACGTCGGCGCGGCCGTGCAGATCGCTGACCACGCCGCCGCAAGTGTAGTGCGCGGCCGGCACCACAGGGATTGGCTGGCGCGCGATGTCGATGCCCAGTGCCAAGCAGCGCGCGTGGATGGTCGGAAAGTGCTCCTTCAGGAACACCTCGCCCAGGTGCGTGGCGTCGAGCCACACATGATCCAGGCCGTGCTTCTTCATCTCGAAGTCGATTGCGCGGGCGACGATGTCGCGTGGCGCCAGCTCGCCGCGCGAATCGTGGGCGTGCATGAACCGGGTCCCGTCCGGCAACTTGAGCTGCGCGCCTTCGCCGCGCATGGCCTCGGTGATCAGGAAGCTCCGCTCCAGGGGGTGATACAGGCACGTCGGGTGGAACTGGATGAACTCCATGTTGCCGATGCGACAGCCGGCGCGCCATGCCATCGCGATGCCGTCACCGGTGGAGGTGTCGGGATTGGTGGTGTAGCGGTAGACCTTGCCGGCGCCGCCGGTGGCCAGCACCACGGCTGACGCGGGCAGCGTCTCGACGCGGCGCCCGTCGATGTCCAGCGCATACACGCCATAACAGCGTGCCGTCTCGACGCGCTTGAGGTGGCGCGATGTGATCAGATCAATCGCCATCCAGCGCTCGCGCAGCGTGATGTTCTGATGCGCCCGCGCCTTGGCCAGCAGCACCTCGTGGATCGCGCGGCCGGTGGCATCGGCTGCGTGCGCGATGCGCCGCACGGTGTGGCCGCCTTCACGGGTGAGGTGCAGCCCCAGCGGGCCGCTGGGGTCGGGCGAGAACGGCACGCCCCGGTCCACCAGCCATTGCACGGCGGCGGCGCTCTGTTCGGCGATGAAGCGCGCGGTGTGCTCGTCGACTAGGCCGGCGCCGGCGTCTTGCGTGTCGCGCACGTGCGAGTCGACGCTGTCGTCGCTGCCCAGCACGCCGACGATGCCGCCCTGTGCCCAGGCAGTGGCAGCCTCTGACAAATCGCGCTTGGCCAGCACCACCACCGGCCCGCGCCGGGCCAGCTCCAGCGCCACCGTCAAGCCGGCCAAGCCGGCACCGATCACGGCCACCGCAGCATTCGCTTGCGACACACTCGTCTCCATCGAGAGTTCACAACGTGGCTCTTCGGCACGACGCCAGCGCCACCGTTGTCACACCCCTACTGAGAGGGATGGCCGACCCGCGTCGGGCCGAGGAGCATTGTGACGAAATCCCGCGGCGTTGTGCGCCCGGGTCCTACACTTTCACGCAGAGCCGCGCGTTGTCTTTCGGCTATCACGAAAGCAGTCATGCCAAAGCCGATTCATGAAATGTCCCAGTGGGACGCCTCGGTCCACAACTCCCGGATTCCCGAAGAAGAATGGCAAGCCACGCGTGAACTAACGCACGTCGCGACGCAGATTCTCGGCAACCGCGACGAGTACCTCGCTCCCGAGCGCCGCGAGATCGGCCGGCGCATCGGCGACCAGCAGCACGAGATGTTCGTGGTGTGCGATCCGTCGGAAGCCCTGCAGCAGCAGTTCTTGCAGTGGGCGTCGGATTTCATCGCCATCCACGACATCGCCACCGACTCCTCGCCCCGCATCCTGGCCGGCTTGGCTGCAGCCACGCAGCGCAAGGTGCAAAAGCTGGTGATCCGCCGCCAGGGTCACGGTGTGGCGCTGGCCACCCTCGAGTTCGCCGAGCTGCCCGGTGCCAACGGCCAGATGCTGCGCGTGTACTCCACCCGGGTCGACGCCGACAGCCAGCAACGCATCGAAGTGGCTCGCGTGCTGCTGGCGCACAGCCGGCTGGGCGTGGTGATGGTCGGCGATCTGCCGCCGCATGCACTGGAGTCGGCATTGCAGCCATTGCGCGACGGCATCGCGCGCGGGCCGTGGCCGGGTCGCCAATTGTTGTTCGTGCCGCTGTCGGCCGCCGGTGCATTGCACCAGCAAGCCTCCCAGCTCGGTGGCCGCACGGGCGTGCAGGTGTCGATCGCACCGCAGGCTATCAAGCCATCCGACGCCTGGTCATCGATCAGCAACACCTGGAACCGAGTGCGCGGCGACACCAGCAGCCTGATGAGCACCGCCCAGCGCCCCGCCGCGCCGCTTGCGGGCGACCCGATCGCGTTTCCCGCGCCGGCACGGTTCGCTGCCGCGCCGCCCGCACCGCTGCCAATGCAGCCGATGCCGCCAACGCGGCCAGTGGCCACGCCCAGCGAGCCGAGCAACCCCTGGCAGGCCTATGTGCGCCAGTGCATCGACATCACGGGCATGATCAGCTGCTGCGTGTTCGAGCTGGGCACGCAGCGCACACTGGCGCACGCCGGCTCGCGCCCCGGCCCGGCCTCATTGGCGGCCCAGGGTGCGGCGCTGCATGAGGCGGCCAACGCCGCGGCCAAGGCGATGGGCCTGCCGATGGCGGCGCCAGATCTGTCGATCACGCTGAGCGGCCACCACTTGATCGTGCGCGCCATCGCCGGTTATCCGGGCCTGGCTCTGCATGCAGTGCTCGACAGCCATGCGACCAACCTGATGTTGGTGCGCATGAAGCTGCAGCGGCTCGATCAAGACAGCCAGGCCAGCGCCGCCGCGTGACGCGGCGCGGGCCGCCGCAGCGGCCCAGCCGCCTGGTGCCGCGACTTCTCAGTGCACGACGCGGCCGAAGGCGAACTCGCCCTTCTTGAAGTCGACCGGCACCACGTCCTTGGGCCCGAAGCGGCCCTCGAGGATCAACTTGGCCACCGGGTTCTCGATGCGCTGCTGAATCGCACGCTTCAACGGCCGCGCGCCGAACACCGGATCGAATCCGACCTTGGCGATCTCGGCCAGTGCCGCCGCTGAGACATCGAGCTTCATGTCCATCTTCTCGAGCCGGGTCTCGAGCACCTTGAGCTGGATGCGGGCAATCGATTCGATGTGCTTGGCGTCGAGCGCGTGGAACACCACGGTCTCGTCGATGCGGTTGAGGAACTCGGGCCTGAAGTGCGCCTTGACCTCGGCCGACACGGCATCACGGATGCGTTCGCTGCTCTGGCCCACCATCTGCATGATCATCTGCGAGCCCAGGTTGCTGGTCATCACGATCACCGTGTTCTTGAAGTCCACGGTGCGGCCCTGGCCGTCGGTGAGCCGCCCATCGTCGAGCACCTGCAGCAGCACGTTGAACACATCGGGGTGAGCCTTCTCCACCTCGTCGAGGAGCAGCACCGAATACGGTTTGCGGCGCACGGCCTCGGTGAGGTGGCCGCCCTCGTCGTAGCCCACGTAGCCCGGCGGCGCGCCGATCAGGCGCGACACCGAGTGCTTCTCCATGAACTCGCTCATGTCGATGCGGATCATGTGATCGTCGCTGTCGAACAGGAACCCGGCCAGCGCCTTGCACAGCTCGGTCTTGCCCACACCGGTGGGCCCGAGGAACAGGAACGAGCCGAGCGGCCGGTTGGGGTCGGACAACCCAGCGCGCGAACGGCGGATGGCATCGGCCACCGCGGTGATCGCCTCGTCCTGGCCCACCACGCGCTCGTGCAGCTTGGTTTCCATCTGCAGCAGCTTGTCGCGCTCACCCTGCATCAGCTTGCTCACCGGGATGCCGGTGGATCGTGAAACGACCTCGGCAATCTCTTCGGCGCCGACCATCGTGCGCAGCAGTTGCGGCTTGCCACTCTTGCCTTTGCTGGATTCCTTGGCCTGCGCTTCCTTCAGCCGCTTTTCGAGCTCGGGCAGCTTGCCGTACTGCAGCTCGGCCACCTTGTTGAAGTCGCCCTTGCGCTTGAGCTCGTCGATCTGGTGGCGGATGCGGTCGATCTCTTCCTTCACCTGGGCCGAACCCTGTGCCGTCGCCTTCTCGGCCTTCCAAATCTCCTCGAGGTCGGCGTATTCGCGCTCGAGCTTGGCGATCTCTTCGGCGATCAGGCCGGCGCGCTTGATCGACGCTTCGTCCTTCTCCTTCTTGACCGCCTCGCGCTCGATCTTCAACTGGATCAGGCGGCGATCGAGCTTGTCCATCGCCTCGGGCTTGGAGTCGATCTCGATCTTGATCTTGGCCGCCGCCTCGTCGATCAGGTCGATCGCCTTGTCGGGCAGGAAACGGTCGGTGATGTAGCGGTGCGAGAGCTCGGCCGCGGCAACGATCGCCGGGTCGGTGATCTCCACCCCGTGGTGGACTTCGTACTTCTCCTGCAAGCCGCGCAGGATGGCCACCGTGGCCTCGACGCTCGGCTCCTCGACCAACACTTTCTGGAACCGCCGCTCGAGTGCCGCGTCCTTCTCGACGTACTTGCGGTATTCGTCGAGCGTGGTGGCGCCGATGCAGTGCAGCTCGCCGCGCGCCAGCGCCGGCTTGAGCATGTTGCCGGCATCGATCGCGCCCTCGGCCTTGCCGGCACCGACCATGGTGTGCAGCTCGTCGATGAACAGCACGATGCGGCCCTCGTCGGCTGCCACTTCCTTCAGCACGGCCTTGAGCCGCTCCTCGAACTCACCGCGGTACTTGGCGCCCGCGAGCAACCCGGCCATGTCGAGCGACAGCACGCGCTTGTCGCGCAGCGAATCGGGCACCTCGCCGTTGACGATGCGCTGAGCCAGGCCTTCGACGATCGCCGTCTTGCCGACGCCCGGCTCACCGATCAGCACCGGGTTGTTCTTGGTGCGCCGCTGCAGCACCTGGATCGCGCGGCGGATCTCGTCGTCGCGGCCGATCACCGGGTCGAGCTTGCCTTGGCGGGCGCGCTCGGTGAGGTCGAGGGTGTACTTCTTCAACGCCTCGCGCTGGCCTTCGGCCTCGGCCGAATCGACCTTCTGGCCACCGCGCACCGCATCGACCGCGGCCTCGAGCGCCTTGCGACTCAGGCCGTGTCCGCGGACCACGCCGCCGAGGTCGGTCTTGCTGTCGGCCAGCGCCAGCAGGAACATCTCGCTGGTGATGAACTGGTCGCCGCGCTTGCCGGCTTCCTTGTCAGCGGCCTGCAGCAGCGACAACAGGTCGCGCCCCGGCTGCACCGGCTGACCGCCGCCCTGCACCTGCGGCAGCGCCTCGATCGCGGTCTCCATCGCCGTGCGCAGCGCCGCCGTGTTGGCGCCGGCGCGGTCGAGCAGCGCCTTGGGACCGTCGGGCTGGGCCAGCATGGCCGACAGCAGATGGGCTGGCTCGATGTAGGGGTTGTCGCGAGCGACCGCGAGGCTCTGGCCGTCGGCCAGGGCCTGCTGGAAGGCAGTGGTGAGCTTGTCGAAACGCATGGATTCCTCCGGACTGCCAACGCAAGTGAGGAGGCCGGGCGCCATTTCAAGGCGGCCGACACTCTCGCGGTGACTGGCGGTGGTTCAAGTCTGCGCCAAATCAAACGGGCCAAGCCAAAACCGGCCCGACGCTCACATCACGTCGCCAATGCGGCGGTAGCGGCTGGCGTGAAACAGCAGCGGCGGACCCGAGTGCGCGCTGTGATGCAGCACCTCACCGATGATCAGCACATGGTCGCCGTGCCGTTGAACGTCGCGCCGAGCGCACTCGAACACCGCGAGCGCGCCGGCCAGCACCGGGCAGCCGTGGCGCCCCGGATGCCAACGCCCATGCTCGAAGCGCTTGCCATGCGACGCTGCGAATCGGCGCGACAGCTCGATGTGGGCCTCAGTGAGCACGTTGATCGCAAAGTGCTCGGCCGCCTGAAAGGCTGGCAGGCTCGGGCTCTCGCAGCGCAGTGACCAATGCACCAGCGGTGGCTCGAGCGATAGCGCGCTGAAAGAATTGACGGTCAACCCGATAGGCTCGCCGGCGGCATCACAACAAGTGGCCAGCGTCACGCCGGTGGCAAAGCGTCCCAGCGCCGAACGCAAAGCCGCCGATTCAGCGCCCCCCTCGAACGGGCCGCGGGTCATCTACCCGCCCACCGACGCGCGCGCCAGCCATGAGCCGGGATCGTTCACCCGGCGTTGTCCATTTCCAGGCCCCAGCGCGCCAGTGCGGCGTCGTCGGCCTGCCGCGCATCGACCCAGCGCGCGCCCTCGGGCGTGGTCTCCTTCTTCCAGAACGGCGCCTGGGTCTTCAGGTAGTCCATCAGAAACTCGCAGGCCTGGAACGCTTCACGGCGGTGGGCGCAAGCCACCGCCACCAGCACGATCTGATCGCCGGGCTGGAGTGTGCCGACGCGATGAACCACGCGTGCGCCCCGGATGCCAAAGCGGCGGCGCGCCTCGCTCACCATGGCCTCGATCGCGCGTTCGGTCATGCCAGGGTAGTGCTCGAGTTCCATCGCGTTGACCTCGGCACCGTCATTGCGGTCGCGCATGGTGCCAACAAAGGCAGCCACCGCGCCGACCTGGGCATCGCCGCCGCGCAAGGCGGCCACTTCGGCGGCCAGGTCGAAGTCGGACTGCTGGACGGTCACGACGCTGCGTTGCATGCGCACGATTCTGTCACGCGGCCCCGCGTCGCTCCGAACTGCCGCCGAGGATCTTCAACCGCCGGTGACCGGTGGAAAAAAGGCCACCTCTGAGCCGTCGTGCAGCGCTGCGCCCTCGCCGGCCATCACCTGGTCGAGCGCGCAACGCACCGCGCGACCGCGCGCCAGCAGGCGCGCGTG
>JBIODO010000198.1:0-7724 GCA_044445225.1 Burkholderiales bacterium | reverse complement strand
CCCGCACCGAGCTGCGCCGCGATGGCGCTCTGCAGCGCCGCGTTGTTCTTGCTGCCCAGCTGCAGGTCGGTGTCGGCGAGCCATTGAAAGTGGCCGCCGTTGTAGTGGAACTTGCCCACTGCGCTGGCATCGAGATCGGAGTTGTGGCCGCTGGCGTTGATCGCGTTGAAGCAGCCGTCGACGGTCGACGTCAGCTTGCAGCTCACGTAGCTGAGGTTCGTGTGCCCGCTCAGCATGCGCAGCGCGGAGAGGTCGTTGGCGCTGAGTTGCCCGTTGCGCAATTGCACGACGTAGGCGCCAAACATCCACTTGCTCGCCGAGGCAATCAGCATCGGCGTCGTCGCGATGGGCGTGCTGCCGCCGGCCGTGTCACCGGCGAGGGTGCCGTCGCGGTTGCCGATCTCCCAGTAGAACGGCTGGATCGCCTGGCACGACGCGTTGTTCAACGCGGTGCTGGCCGCTGCCTGCGTGCGCGCGTCGCCGGTCATCGGCGGCGGTGCCGCGCTGCCGCCGCACGCGGCCACGACCGTGATGAGCGCCATGGCGGCAAGCACGCGCGCACGACGTCTGAAAGATGCAAGCATCGGCAGTCCTCCCTCTTGGCTCACGAGCACAACGGCGCCGGCGCCACCGCGTTGACAGCGGCGCGCCACCGCCGTGACAACCGCCTCAAGCCGGTGCAAACACGGCCACCGGCGTGCCGTCGTCGCTGGCGTCGAACTGCACCTTCACGAGCATGCCGATGCGGTACGGGCCACCACCAACGAGGTTGGTCATCATCGTCGGCCCCTCGTCGAGCGTGACATAGGCCAGTGTGTACGGCGGATCGACGCGTTGCATCGTCGAAAAGGAATACACCGTGCCACGGCCGCTGGCCGGCTTCCATTGCGTCTTCGTGCTCGCGCAGTGCGGGCACACGGCGCGCGGGTACCAGTGCGTCTTGCCGCAGTCGTCGCACCAACGCAGCATGAATCGCCCCTCGCGCGCCGCCGCGATGAAGGCCTCGTTGTCGGCGCCACTGCCGGGAGACGGCATGAGCCGGGTCTTGGTGTTGCTCATGGAGCCCCCTTGGCGCTTCGCGCCGTCCCCCCGAGGGGGAGCGAGCGACTTCGGAACGGCCGTGCGTCGCCCATGACTTCACTCCCGTTGGAGGATCAGCGTCGAGCTGGCGTGCCGGCTGCCCAGGTTGCCGCCGGTGCCTTGCGCCAGCGCGAGCGCGCAATGCTTCACCTGCACCGCCGGATGCGCCTCGCCGCGCAACTGGCGCACCGCCTCGATCACCTTGGTGATGCCGCCGCGGTTGGCCGGGTGGTTGTTGCACAGGCCGCCGCCGTCGGTGTTGAACGGCAGCCTGCCGGTGCCCGAGATCAGGTTGCCGTCGGCGACGAAGCGGCCGCCCTCGCCTTTTTTGCAGAAGCCGAGGTCTTCGATCTGCAGCAACACGGTGATCGTGAAGCTGTCGTAGATCGATGCGTACTGGATGTCCGATGGCTTCACGCCCGCCTCGGCAAACGCCGCGGCGCCCGACACAGCCGCGCCGGTGGTGGTGAGGTCGACGTCGCCGGCACGGCCGCCGCGCACCGTCTCGCCGGCGCCGATCACCTTGACGAGCGGGCGCTTCAAGTTGCGCGCAATCTCGGGCCGCGCGACGATCAATGCGCCGCCGCCGTCGCTGACCACGCAGCAATCGAGCCGGTGCAACGGGTCGGAGATCACCGGCGAGTCGAGCACGTCTTGCACGGTGACCACCTCGCGCAGCATCGCGTGCGGGTTGTGCTGCGCATGGTGCGACGCCGCTACCTTGATCCACGCCAGTTGCTCCGAGGTGGTGCCGAACTCGTGCATGTGCCGCATCGCCACCATGCCGTAGCCGTTGACGGTGGTAATGCCGTAGGGCGCTTCCCATGGCGCCTCGGGCGTGCCGGCGCGCGTGCGCGGCGCGGTGCCGCTGGAGCCTTCGCTGCGCGGCCGGCCGGCCAGCGTGATCAGCGCGACGTTGCAGCGGCCGGCAGCAATCGCGTCGCGCGCGTGCGCGACCAGCGAGATGTACGACGTGCCGCCGAGGTCGGTGCTCTCGGTGTGGCGCACCGTCAGGTTCAGGTAGTCGATCATCGACGTCGGTCCCATGCCCGGCGCATCGCCCGAGCAGAAGTAGCCATCGATGTCGCTCTTGCTCAGGCCGGCATCGGCCAGCGCGCCGGCCGCGCACTCGGCATGCAGTTGCGCGACGGTCTTGTCGGGCGCCTTGCGCGTGGGGTGCTCGAATGCACCGACGATGCAGGCTTTTGCTTGGCGGGAACTCACGCGTCAATCTCCTGGAGAAGTTGCTATCTGCAGAAAAAGGAGCGGGGCAAAGCCGCCGGCGCATACCCGCCCGCGGCTTTGCCGATGCGCTTTGGCATGCAACGAAGCGCATGCCACAGAGGTGCCTGCGAGGCTGCGGGTGGGCAGGCCTGTGCGCGCGTGGACGGCGCCGAGCAGCGCAGCCTGCCAAGGGGCATCGGGACGCCGCCCCAGCGGCGGCGCGACGGCGAGGATGTCGAGCTCCGAGCGCAAGCAGCGACCGCAGGTCGATGCTGGCCGCGCGAGGGCCGAGCGTGGACGGAGGCCAGTCCACTGCGGACTGGCCTTCGCCTCGTGAGGAGCTGGCGCCTGCAGGCACCAGCGCGGCCTGCAAGGCAGGTCCGGAGCCGCCCTTGGCGGGTGAGCAGCGCAGGGGACCTCGGCCCACCGGGCCGAGGCGCCGGCGGGAGCGCGCACGGGCCTGCCCACCCGCGGCCGTGCACGCTCGGTCTGCGATGACATACCGAATCGCATCACCTCAATCCTTGTTCCCCACGCTCTGCAACTCGTACCCCACCGTCGGCTTGAAGTTCTCGCGCAGCTGCCGCAGCGACCAGCCACCGAACGAAAACGCTTCGGCCACCTCGGTCGGGTGCGACCACAGCGAGAGCTTGTCGCCGCCGATGCCGACCACCTGGCCGTTGATCCACGCCGCTTCGTCGAGGGCCAGGAACACCGCCACCGGCGCCACCTCGTCCGCAGTGCCGCGCCGGCGCACCGTGCCTGTGGTCAACGGATGGTCGCGTTTGGCCGCCACGTCGGCCGGGATGCTGGCGGTCATCGCGGTGTCGGCGCGTGGCGAGATCGCATTGACCGTGATGCCGTACTTGACGACTTCCAGCGCCATCGTGCGCGTGATGCCCAGCACGCCGGCCTTGGCGGCCGCGTAGTTGGCCTGCCCCACGTTGCCGCGCAGGCCCGAGCGAGACGTGAGGTTGATGATGCGCCCGGGGCGCTTCTCGTCGCGCAGCCAGCGCACCGCGGCGCGCGAGCACGCAAAGGTGCCGGTCAGGCACACCGCGATCACCGCGTCCCAGTCCGCCGCGCTGGTGTTGAAGCTCATGCGGTCGCGCAGGATGCCGGCGTTGTTGACCAGGATGTCGATCGCATCGAAGTCGGCCAGGCAACGGTCGATCAGCGCGTCGGCGCCGCTGAAGGTGGAGATGTCGGTGCCGTCGGCCTCGGCGATGCCACCGGCGTCGCGGATGACCTTCACTGTGTGCGCCGCCTTGTCGGCCTGGATGTCATTGACCAGCACCTGCGCGCCCGCGGCGGCCATGGCCCTGGCGATCGCCGCGCCGATGCCCTGCCCGGCGCCCGTGACCACCGCGACCTTGTCTTGCAACGGATGTTCGTTCACCGATGTCTCACGTGAAGCGCTCCCTGCGAGCCAGTATCGCGAAGAGTCGGCGAGCGTCAAGCGCCGCGGACCGATTAGGATCGCGCCATGCTCGACAAGACCGTGGCCACGCTGGCCGACGCCGTGAAAGACGTGCCCGACGGGGCCACGCTGCTGGTGGGCGGCTTCGGCGCCTCTGGCATCCCCACCGAGCTGCTTTGCGCGCTGCTCGATCAGGGCGCGCGCGAGCTCACGGTGGTCAACAACAACGGCGGCAACGGGCCGATCGGGCTGTCGCAACTGTTCCTGGCCGGCCGCGTGCGCAAGCTGATCTGCTCGTTCGCGCGTTCGGCCAACCCGGCGCAGCCCAGCGCCGCCGCGTTCGCCGAGGTGTACCGCGCCGGCAAGGTCGAACTGGAGTGCGTGCCACAGGGCATCATGGTCGAGCGCATGCGCGCCGCCGCGGCCGGGCTCGGGCCCTTTTTTTCACCAGTGAGCTACGGCAGCAAGCTGGCCGATGGCAAGGAAACCCGTGTCATCGACGGCAGGGGCTACGTGCTCGAGCAGCCGCTGCCGGGCGACTTTGCATTCGTCAAGGCGCTCGAAGCCGACCGCTGGGGCAACCTGACCTATCGTTATGCTGGACGCAACTTCGGCCCGGTGATGTGCATGGCCGCACGCACGGCGGTGGTTCAGGTCGACCGCATCGTGCCGCTCGGCGCGATCGCGCCCGATCACGTGATGACGCCGGGCATCTTCGTCAAGCGGGTGGTGCAGGTGGAGCGGGAGGGTTCATGAGCGCATACACACCCCTGTCGCGCGAACAACTGGCGCAACGCATCGCCAACGACCTGCCCGACGGCTCGTACGTCAACCTGGGCATCGGCATGCCCACACGGTTGGCGCGTTGTCTGCCGCAGGACCGCGAGATCATCCTGCACAGCGAGAACGGCATCCTCGGCATGGGGCCGGGCGGTGACGAGATCACCGACCCCGACCTCATCAACGCCAGCAAGGAGCCGGTCAGCCTGATCCTGGGTGCTTCGATCTGCGACCATGTGGTCTCGTTCACGATGATGCGCGGCGGCCACATCGACATCACGGTGCTCGGCGCCTACCAGGTGTCGGCCGACGGCGACCTCGCCAACTGGGACACCGGCACGCCCGGCGCCATCCCGGCAGTCGGCGGCGCGATGGACCTGGCGGTCGGCGCGCGCGAAGTGTGGGTGATGATGGAGCACACCAGCAAGAAGCGCGAGCCCAAGATCGTCGAGCGCTGCACGCTGCCGCTCACCGGCACGCGCGTGGTCGACCGCATCTACAGCGACCTCGCGCGCATCGACGTGACGCCGCAGGGGCTGGTGGTGCGCGCGATGGTCGCCGGGCTCGATGCCGACACGCTGCGGGAGCTCACCGCGGCGCCACTGCGCTTCGATGCCAGCGTGGCGGTGCTGCACGTCTGACGCTGCGGCGTTTCTTCTTCAAGCGCGCAACTGTTTGTAGAACAGCGTCGTCGCGCACGGCTCGCCGGTGGGCAGCAGGGCGTAGCCGGGGATGCGCCCGCATTCGATCCACCCGGCGCGCGCATACAGGCGCATCGCGTCGTCGGACGCGGTGTCGAGCACGAGCAAGGCCTTGCCGGCCGCCAGCGCCTGCGCCTCGGCGGCCTGCATCAGCGCGCGGCCCAGGCCGTGGCGCCGCGCGCGCCGGTGCACCAGCATCTTGGCCACGTCGGCGCGGTGCGGCTGGTTCTCCGGCTGCGCGAGCATCACCTGCACGGTGCCGCTGACGCGGCCCGCCGCATCGCGCGCGGCCAGCACGATGCGCTCGCCCTGCGCCGCCGAGGCCAGCACACCGCGCCAGAACGCGAGCGCCTTGTCGCGCGACAACGGCGCCATGAAGCTCACCGAGGCGCCGCCGTCGACACAGTCGAGCAGGATGTCGGCCAGCAGCGGCAACATCGCGTCGGCATCGGCGGGCTCGATGCGCTCGACGGCAGGCACCCCGGTCTTCAGCATGATGGCCTCGTCGTTCGCACTCAGCGGGTGGCGATCGCCACGATGTAGCGTGCGGGCTTGCGCCCCGGGTTGCGATAGCCGTTGTTGCGGTCCAGCCGCAGCGCCAGGCAGTCGCCCGCCTGCAGCCGAAAGCACTCATCACCCGTCGTTGCCTCGACCACACCGTCGAGCACCAGCACTTGTTGATGCATCTCGCCTTGCCGTGGCACGCTGTCGTACATCACCGCGGCACCGGGCGGCAGCTCCACCGCCACCAGCTGCAGCGGCGACGGGTGGTTCGGCGGCGACAGGTTGCGCCGCACGTAGCCGCTGGCCGGGTCGCGCCACTGCAGTTGCGTGTCGCGGCGCGACAGCGGGCTCGGCGCTGCGGCATCGTCGTCGAACAGCGACGCCAGCGCCACACCCAGGCCCGCAGCCAGGCGCTCGAGCACCACCGCGGTGGGGCTGCTCTCGCCGCGCTCGATCAGCGAGATCATCGAGCGGCTGACCTGGCAGCGCAGCGCCAGCGCCTCGAGCGACAGGCTCCGCTGCAGGCGCAAGGCCGCCACGCGGCGCGCGATGCGTGCCGTGGCATCGGCAGGCGCGGTCGGGCTGGCGGGCGCTGCATCCTTCATATTGGAATAATCATCCAATAAACTGGAATAGCGTGTCAAGCGCAGCGGGGCAGGTCGCGGCCGGGCCGCCCACCCGTCGCAGCGCGGGCCGCTTACCATGCCGTTTCGACGACGGGCACTGCGTGCAAGACGGCCTCCACCCGTTCTGCCGCCGCCGCTTGTCGTTCACCGAACCCCGATGGCCACTCACCTCGCCCGCGCGCCGCTCGGCGCACCCGACGACCTGCTGCTCAAGGTCACGCCGCCGCGCGTGCCGCGTCATCAGATGGCCCGGCCGCGGCTGCAGTCCAGCCACGAGCAGCTGCGCGACCATCCCATCATCCTGGTGCAGGCGTCGGCGGGGTACGGCAAGACGTCGCTGCTGGCGCAGTGGCGTCGCGAACACCTGGCGCGCGGCAGCGTGGTGGCGTGGCTGTCGGCGCAGCCGCAGGACGGCGTGACGCGCTTCGTGCAGAGCCTGGCGCTGGCGGTGCGCACCGGCGCCGGGCGCCCCACCTTCGGCCACACGCTGATGGAGTCGCCCGAATCCGGCGGCCTCGAGGGCGTGACCGCCTGGCTGGCCGAGGTGGCGCAGTCGGCACTCGACATCGTGCTGATCGTCGACGAGGCCGATCGCCTGCCCGCCGACACGATCGAGGCCCTGGCCTACCTGTTGCGCAATGCGCCGTCCAACTTGCGGGCCGTGGTGGCCGCGCGCGCCGACCAGTCGCTCGAGATCGACGACCTGGTGGCTTATGGCAGTTGCACCGTGGTGGGTGCGGCGCAGCTGCGCTTTCGACTCGACGAGACGATCGAACTGGCACGCGCGCGCTTCGGCTCGCGGGTCGACCGCGATGCCGCGGCACGCCTGCACGAGCTGACCGAAGGCTGGCCGCTCGGGCTGCAGCTGGCGCTGTCGGTGATGGCCGCGGGCAGTGACCCGCAGGCCCAGGTCCTGCGGATGGCCGAGCGCGGCGGCGCTTTGCGCGACCAGTTCGTCGAGCTGTTGCTGGCCAACCTCGACCCCGTCGACGTCGCCTTTCTGACGCGCATCGCCATCCTCGACGACCTGCACCCCGATCTGTGCCAGCGCATCGTGCAGCAGGCCGACGCGCCGGGGCGCCTGGCCCGACTGGCGCGCGACACCCCGGTGTTCGCCGCCGGCGAGGCCAGCGACTGGTTGCGCATGCACTCACTCGCGCGCGACGAGTTGCGGCGCCGCTTCGCGCAACTGCCTGGCGCCGAGCAGGCCGTGCTGAATGCGCGTGCAGCCGAGGGCCTGGCGGCGCTCGGGCTGCTCGAGGCGGCGGCGCAGCACGCGCTGGCCGCCGGACAGCGCGAAGCCGCCTACGACCTGGCCGAGCGCAGCCTGTACGACTCGCTGATGGCGCGCGGTCGCCAGAGCGCGGTGCTCGAGTGGCTGGAGCGGCT
>JBIODO010000197.1:0-7772 GCA_044445225.1 Burkholderiales bacterium | reverse complement strand
GTGGTGGGGCTGGACGGCGGCGCGGGCCGATCCGTTTGCGATGCCGTTCGGGCCGCGGCCGGGATTCTTCATCGCGCTGATGTTCGCGATCGGCCTGTTCGCGTCGTGGCTGGGCACGTTGTGCTGGAACGAGGCCAGCCAGCGGCTGCCCACCACATTGGCCGGGCAGCTGATCGTCTTCGAGACCTTGTCGGCGCTGGCTTATGCGTTCGCGTTGCGAGGCCGCATGCCCGAGCCGATCACGCTGCTGGGCATCGGCCTGCTGGCGGCCGGTGTGGCGTGGGCGCTGCGCATCAAGCCGCAGCCGCTGGCTGCGCAGGCGCATGCCGCCTGAAACGCCTGGCGGCTACTTCCTGGGCGCCCTGTCCTCGACGAACCAGGCATCGGTCGCCTTGCGTTCCCATTCGGCAATCCGCTTTTCGGCCTCCTCCTTGGCCAGGCCGTAGCGCTCCTGCACCTTGCCGGCGAACTGATCACGACGGCCGGCCACGATGTCCCAGTCGTCGTGGGTCAGCTTGCCCCAATGCTCCTTGGCCTTGCCGGTGAGTTGTCTCCAGTTGCCTTGAATGCGTTCCCAGTTCATGGTGTTCCTTCTTCAGTCGTGAATGGATGGTTGCACGTGGGTGTTGGTCACGCGCCTTTCGTGTGGATCAGGTTCAGCTGCTGCGGATCAATCCCAACAGCAGGCTGGCCACGGTCAGGACGGCGAACACGATGAACAGGATCTTGGCGATCCCCACCGCGCTGGCGGCAATGCCGCCAAAGCCGAACAGGGCGGCGACGAGGGCGATGACGAAGAACACAACGGCGTAATACAACATGACGGGCTCCTAACGAAACGATCGATGCGCCGTTCAGGGCGCTTAAGCCGTCGCAACTCGGTGTGCTGCGATGGCGGCAGTCTGGCCGGCGGCGTTCGTGCTGACGATCGGCGATGCAGCCGGCGCCTTGTCGGGCGAGCCTGGGTGCCCGCGTAGGACGACGCCCACAGCAGCGAACAGGAAGCCACCCCGGGGCATCAGCCCGGCGCGTGCTCGGCAGCTCGGTTCCGGCGGGCCGAGCCTCAGGCCACGACCGGTGTCGCCGCTGGCAGCGACACCTGAATCAGCGTGCCCTGCCCGGGCGCCGACTGCAGCACCAGGGTTCCGCCCTCCGCCTCGACGCGAAAGCGCATGCCCGTCAGCCCATGCGCCGAGGCCGGTTGGGCGCCGATGTCGAAGCCCACGCCATCGTCGCGCACCGACACCTGCACTTGGCCTGACTGCGCGCTCAGGTTGACCCAGACCCGCTTGGCCTTGGCATATTTGGTGATGTTGGTGATGGCTTCTTGCACCAGGCGGTACACCACCAGCTCGGCGTCGGCTTCCAGCGGCACCGGTTCGAGCGCGTGATGAACCGTGATGCCCGACTGCTCGGCGAACTCGCGCGTCAGGATCTCCAGCGCCGCCACCAGCCCCAAGTTGCTGAGCGACGACGGGCGCAGGTCTTCGATGATGCGCCGCTTCATCGCGATGCCGCTGTTGAGCGTTTCGACCAGGTGACTCAGCCGCTCCAGGGCCTCGGGTGCCGTGCCGGCCAGGCGCGACTTGATGCGCGCCGCATCTAGCTTGGCCGAGGTGAGCAACGCACCCAGCTCGTCATGCAGGTCGCGCGCCAGCCGGCTGCGCTCGTCTTCGCGTGCCGTTTGCAAGTGGTGCGTCAATTCGGTCAGCTCGGCCGTGCGCTGCGTCACCTCGGCTTCGAGACGGTCACGCTCGGCTTGCACCAGGCGCTGCTGCTCCTGCCGCTGCTTGTCGAGGGCGGAGCTTTGCCGCAGGTACATCACCAACGCCAGCAGGCTGAATGCGCTCAACAAGGCCACGCCCAGACGGCTGAGCCCCAATGTCTGGTAGATGTCGTTTCTGCCCGCCTCCACGTGGCGCGACTCCTGCTCCAGCAGTTCGGCGCTGAGCTTGCGGATGGCATCCATCTGCTCCTTGCCGATGCCACTTTGCATGATGACTGCGGTTGCCGTGCGTTTGCCTTCGTCGTACAGGCGCACGGTCAGCGCGAGCTCCGACACCTTCGTTTCGATCAGTTTGCTCAACCGCGTGAGCACTTCGCTCGCCCGGGGGTCGTCGCGATAGTGCTGCACCAGGAACTTCAGCGAGGTGCCGATCTCCAGCAGCGCGTCGTCGTAGGGCTTGCGGTACTCGATGTCGCCGCTCAGCAGATAGCCGCGCTGACCGGTCTCGGCGTTCAGCATGCTGCGCTCCAGGCCCTGGATGTGGGAACGGGCCTCCGCCATCGTGCCCAGCGAGTCGAGCGTACCCACGGCCTGGCGATACGAGCCTTCGCTGATGAACACCATCGCCAGGGCCGCGAGACAAGCCAGCGGCAGGACGAAGGGACTGCGCTTGACGACGGTGAGAACATCCATACTCAACTCGCGCCCCCAAACGTGGGATCATCTGGCGAATCGCGCGGCCGCATCCAATGATTCGAATTGCCATCGTCGACGACCACGCCATGGTTCGAGCCGGGTTGCGGCAATTCTTCGCCGACCAGACCGACTTCAGCGTCGTCGCCGAAGCGGCCAACGGGCGCGAAGCGCTCGACATCGTACGCAAGGCCGAGGTCGACGTGATCCTGCTGGACATCTCCATGCCCGACCAGAGCGGGGTCGACGCACTGGCCGCCATCAAGGCGCGCGCGCCAGACTTGCCGGTGCTGATCCTCAGTGGCTTCCCGGAGGCGCACTACGCCACCACGCTGCTCAAGCAGGGCGCCAGCGGCTACCTCAACAAGGATTGCGACCCCGAAGAGATCGTTCGCGCCATCCGCACGGTGCACCGGGGGCGCAAGTACATCACCCCGGGCGTGGCCGAGCAGCTGGCCGATGGTCTGAGCCGCGGCGGCGACAAGCCGCTGCACGAGCAACTGTCGGAGCGCGAGCTGCAGGTGTTCCTGCGGCTGGCCAAGGGCGAGACCATCGGGCACATGGCCGAGAGCATGTCGCTCAGCGTCAAGACCGTCAGCACCTACCGCACGCGCGTGATGGACAAGATGGGTCTGGCCTCCAACAGCGACCTGACCTACTACGCGCTGAAGAACGGGCTGATTCAGTAGCGCGTTCATCCCATCAACGTGCCGAGCCCGCTGTTGCCGGCTTCGCCGGCGGCCAGGCGGTCGCAGTAGAGCACCAGCGCATCGATTTCGTTGGACTTGTCGAACACCCGGTCGGCACCCAGGTCGAGGCATTTGCGCCGCATGTCCGGGGTGGCGTAGTTGCTGAGCACCACCAGCTTGTGCGGTTGCGTCAGTGTGTGGGCCGCTCTGAGCACACCCAGACCGGATCCGCCCTTGAGAAAGATGTCGACGATCACCAGATCGAAATGGTTGCCGGGCCGCGTGAGCCACTGCACCGCGGTGGCTTCGTCTTCGGCCATGCCCACCACCTGCACCGGGCCGAGCTCCTCGAGCGTGGCGATCAGGTTCTCGCGAATGACGGGGCTGTCTTCGACGATGTAGGTCTTGAGCGGCGGCATCGGGCGGGCACTTCCTTGGCGTGCGGTAAGGACAGGCCCCTACGTCAGCGAGCGCCGATCGAGTTTGGCCTGGGATCCGCAGGGAACACCATCGGCAAAGCCTGCGGCCGATTGTCGGACGATTCCTACGCGGCCCCAAGATGCGTCGAGCGCGGGCCATACTGCGCCGGTGACAACGCAGGCCAACCCCCGAGCCAGGACATGATCGAGCCCCTGTTGCTGACCGCGACACAGATCTCCACCTTCGATGGTCAACGGGCGCTCACCAAGGCGAGCGGCTTCTTCTTCGAGCGCGATGCACGGCTGTACCTGGTGACCAGCCGGCATGTCGTGATCGACGAACCGAGCGAACACCGGCCGAACCGCATCGAGATCGAGTTGCATGTCGACGACATCAACCTGACGCGATCGACCGGGTTTTCGGTGTTGCTCTACCAGGAAGGCAAGAGCATCTGGCACCAAGGCCAGGACTCCGGTGGCGACATCGACGTGGCGGTGATCGAACTGGACCGCGCGGCACTGCCGCGCTCGGCAAACCTGCGCGCGTTCAACCCGGCCAACCTGCAAGCCTCGCTCGACGACATCGAGGTTGGCACGTCGCTGCTGATCGTGGGATTTCCGCTCGGCTTTCACGACACGCTGCACCATCTGCCGGTGGTGCGCCAGGCGGCGATCGCCTCGTCGTTCGGCCTGCGTTTTCAGGGCCAGGGTTACTTCCTCACCGATGCACGCACGCACCGCGGCACCAGCGGTGCGCCGGTGGTGATGCGCGCCGCCGCGGCGGGCCGCGAAGACGGCGGCTTGCCGTGGAAACTGCTGGGCGTTCACGCCGCGCGCATGGACATGCGCACGCGCGATCTGCAGCAAGACGAATCGCTGGGCCTCAACTGCGCGTGGTACGCCGACATCCTGCTGACGCTCACCGAGCCGGGCGACAGGCGGGGCGCTGCGCCGCGCGTTGTCAACACGAAGGTGCAGCCACCGGATTAGGGAGATGTCGGACGCGGCGACCCCGATAGAATCGCCGGCTTTCGATCACCTCCCACGCATGGCCGTTGCCACCCCAGCGAAGTCCGCTGCGCTCCTCGAGTTGCGCAGCGCGTCGCTGACGCTGGTGGCGGTGGTGCTCAAGACCACCGACCTCACGGTGCTCGCGCAGGAACTGGCTGAGCGGGTGGCGGCCACGCCGGACTTGTTCGACAACGACCCGGTGGCCGTCGACCTCACGCGCGTGCGTGAAGCGTGCGAGCCGATCGACTTTGGTGCATTGATCGCCCTGTTGCGCAGCCATCACCTGGTGCCGGTGGCCGCGCGCGGCGGCAACGCCGAGCAGATGGCCGCCGCCACTGCCGCCGGTCTGGCCGAGGCGCCCGACACACCGCGTGGCGCCCAGGCGCTGCTGCTGACCGAATCGATCCGCGAGGTGCAATTGCCGGCGCCGCCGCCGCTGGTGATCGACAAGCCGCTGCGCTCGGGGCAGCAGATCTACGCGCGTGGCGGTGACTTGGTCGTGCTGGCGCTGGTCAGCTACGGCGCCGAAGTGATCGCCGACGGCAGCATCCACGTCTACGCGCCGTTGCGCGGCCGCGCGCTGGCCGGTGCAAAGGGCGACACCTCGGCGCGCATCTACACCACTTGCATGCAGGCGCAGCTGCTGTCGATCGCCGGCATCTACCGCACCGGCGAGGCGGCCGTGCCGTCACAGCTGGACGCGCGGCCCGCGTTGGCACGACTCGACGGCGACACCCTGCTGGTCGAGGCCCTGCCGTGCTGAGTCTGCACTCGCGCTGAAGTCCTGCGCTCACTTTCCACCACTGAAAGGACTTCTTCGCGATGGCGAGAATCATCGTAGTGACCTCGGGCAAGGGCGGCGTGGGCAAGACCACCACCAGCGCCAGCTTCGCCTCCGGGCTCGCGTTGCGAGGCCATAAGACCGCCGTGATCGACTTCGACGTCGGCTTGCGCAACCTCGATCTGATCATGGGCTGCGAGCGCCGCGTGGTGTACGACCTGATCAACGTCATCCATGAAGAAGCCAAACTCAACCAGGCGCTGATCAAGGACAAGCACTGCGACAACTTGGTCGTGCTGGCCGCCTCGCAAACGCGCGACAAGGAGGCACTGACCCAAGACGGCGTCAAGCGGGTGCTCGACGGCCTGGCCGAGCTGGGCTACGAATACATCATCTGCGACTCGCCGGCCGGCATCGAGACCGGCGCGCTGCTGGCGATGCACTACGCCGACGAGGCGCTGGTGGTCACCAACCCCGAGGTGTCGTCGGTGCGCGACTCCGACCGCATCCTCGGCATGCTGGCGGCCAAGACGCGGCGCGCCATCGACGGCGCCGAACCGGTCAAGGAGCACCTGCTGATCACGCGCTACGACCCCACGCGCGTGGCCGGCGGCGCGATGCTGTCGGTGCAGGACATCGAAGAGATCCTGCGCATCCCGCTGATCGGCGTGGTGCCCGAGTCGCAGACCGTGCTCAACGCGTCGAACCAGGGCGTGCCGGCGATCCACATGAAAGCCAGCGCGGTGTCCGAGGCCTACAAGGACGTGGTGCGCCGCTTCCTCGGCGAGAGCCGCGAGATGCGCTTCACGCAGGCCGCGCGGCCCACCTTGTTCCAGCGCCTGTTCGCGCGCGCGGGGGCGTGATGTCGCTGCTGTCGTTCCTGTTCGGGCGCAACAAGAAGTCGGCCCGGCTCGCCAAGCAGCGGCTGCTCGCAGTGATCGAGCAAGAGCGCGCTGCGCGCGGACAGAGGCGGCCCGACTATCTGCCGGCGCTGCAGCGCGAGCTGGCCAGGGTGGTGTCCAAGTACGTGAAAGTGCCGTCCGGCGACATCCAGGTGCAGCTGCAGCGCCGCCAGGACAACAAGCAGGTGCTCGAGGTCAAGGTCCGGCTGCCCCAGGCGGCGCGCTGACCGGAGCCTCTAACGCGACAACGCCTGGTCCAGCACTTCCACCCAATGCCGCACCGCCGTGCCGGTGCCGGTCTGCAGGTGCTGGATGCAGCCGATGTTGGCCGAGACGATGGCCTGCGGTTTCAATGCCGCGAGGTCGGCGAGTTTGCGGTCGCGCAGGCGCCGCGCCAGCACGGGCTGCAAGACCGAGTAGGTGCCGGCCGACCCGCAGCACAGGTGGCTGTCGGCCGGCAGGTCGACCTCGAAGCCGAGCTCGCGCAACCCGGCTTCGAGGCCGCCGCGAAGTTGTTGCCCATGCTGCAGCGAGCACGGCGGATGCAACGCCAGCCGGCGCCGCGACCAATTTGCAAGCCCCAGCCGCGGCTTGAGCTTGGGCACCAGCTCGGGCAGCAGCTCGCTCAGGTCGCGCGTCAGTGCGGCGATGCGTTGCGCTTTCTCGGCGTACTGAGGGTCGTGCGCGAGCGCCTGGCCGTACTCCTTGACCATCACGCCGCATCCCGAAGCGTTCATCACGATCGCCTCGACCCGCCCGACGTCGCTGAGGCCGTTGACCAGCGGCCACCAGGCGTCGATGTTGCGCCGCATGTCGGCCAGGCCGCCTTCGCGGTCGGCCAGGTGCGTGCGCAGCGCGCCGCAGCAGCCGGCGTCTCCCGCCACCAGCGTCTGGATGCCGCAGGCATCGAGCACGCGCGCGGTGGCCGAATTGATGTTGGGCATCATGGCGGGCTGCACGCAGCCCATCAGCAGCAGCACCTTGCGCGGGTGCGTGCGCGTGGGCCAGCGGTGGGCGTCGGCGCCGCTGTGCTTGGGGATCTTGTCTTGCAGCGCCACAGGCAGCAGCGAGCGCGCCAGCTGGCCGAGCTTGAGCGCCGGCGCGAACAGCGGCGAAGTCATGCCCTGCATGAGCATCCAGCGCGCGCTGCGCTCCGCCGCCGGCCGCTGGACGCGCTGCTCGACGATGTGGCGGCCGATGTCGACCAACTCGCCGTAGCGCACGCCCGACGGGCAGGTGGTCTCGCAATTGCGGCAGGTCAGGCAGCGGTCCAGGTGCACTTGGGTGCTGCGCGTCGGCGCCTGGCCCTCGAGCACCTGCTTGATGAGGTAGATGCGGCCGCGCGGGCCGTCAAGCTCGTCGCCGAGCAATTGGTAGGTCGGACAGGTGGCGGTGCAAAAGCCGCAGTGCACGCACTTGCGCAGGATCGCCTCGGCCGCCTGGCCTTCGGGCGTGCCTTTGAACTCGGGGCTGAGATTGGTTTGCATCGGCTCTCGAAGCCGCCTCAGCGCTCAGGTCGGTGCGCCGCGGCGCCATCGCGATGAGTTGCGC
>JBIODO010000196.1:0-7859 GCA_044445225.1 Burkholderiales bacterium | reverse complement strand
TAGCCGGTGCCGAAGTCGTCGATCGAGATCTCGACGCCGATTTCGTTGAGTCGATGCAGCGACGGAATCACGTTCTGCAAATCGCGCATCAGGCCCGTCTCGGTGATTTCGAGCTGGATCGAACGATGCGGAATGCCGTAGGTCGACGCCGCCTGGTGGATGTGCTCCACCAGATCCGACCGCTCGAACAAACGGTTGGGCAGGTTGACGGCCACCGAATCGGCGAAGCCGAAGCTGAGCAGCCAGGCCTTGGCCTGGCGAGCCGCCTCGCGCACCGCCCACTCCGACAGCGGCACGATCAAGCCGGTTTCCTCGGCCAGTGGGATGAAGTCACCCGGCGGCACCAGCGTGCCGTTGCGGTTCCAGCGCATCAGCGCCTCGACGCCGACCATGCGCGCGGCGCGCACGTCGATCTTGGGCTGGTAGTGCAGCACCAGCTCGTCGCGCTCGATCGCCTTGTGCAGCGCGCTTTCGAGCTCGAGCTTTTCGCGGCCGCGCCCGGACAGGTGCGGCGTGTAAAGCGCCTGCGCGTTGCGCCCGGCCGACTTCACCGAGTACATCGCAACGTCGGAGTTGCGCATCAGGTCGGCCACGGTGGCGCCGTCGCGCGGATACAGCGCAATGCCCACGCTGGCGGTGACGAAGCACTCCTGGCCGCCTACGAAGATCGGCTCGCGCGTGGCATCGAGCACGCGTTGCGCCACCCGTTCGGCATCGCCCTCGCCGCCTACCTCGGGCAGCAGCGCGACGAACTCGTCGCCGCCCAGCCGCCCCACCGCCTCGAGCGAGCGGTGCGAACGCGAGCCCTGAGATTCGAGCGCGCCCTCCATCACCTGGTCGGAGTGGCGCACGCAGCTGCGCAGGCGCCGCGCCACCTCGACCAGCAGGTCATCGCCCGCGGCATGGCCCAAGGTGTCGTTGATGACCTTGAAGCGGTCGATGTCGATCATCAGCAACGCCACCTGGTGGCCGCTGCGGCGCGCCGCGTCGAGCGAGCGCTCGGCGCGCCACATCAGCTGGCGCCGGTTGGGCAGGCCGGTCAACGCATCGAAATTGGCCAGATGGCGGATGCGGTCTTCGGCGGCGCGGCGGTCGGTCACGTCCTGCACGATGCCGGTGTAGCCCACGCAGTAGCCAGAGTCGTTGAACTCGGGCTCTGCCTCGACGTGCACGATGCGCTGACGGCCGTCGACCACCGTCACCGGCACGTCGGTGGCCAGCACGGTGCTCGTGCGCAGCACGTCGCGCAGGACGCGCACCATGCCGTGGCGCTCGACCTCGGGCACCATGCGCAGCAGCTGGTGCATCGACAGCGCGCCATGCGGTGGAATGCCGAACACCCGCAGCCCTTCGGGTGACAGCACGAAGTTGCCGGCTTGCTCGTTACCGGAACGGCGCCAATCGAAGCTGCCCATGCGCGCGAGATCTTGCGCGCGCGCGAGCTTGGCCTTGCTGCGCTCGAGCTCCATGCGGGTCTGCGACGCGCGCAGCAGGTAGTGCAGGCGGCCGGCCAGCAGGCTCCACTGGTGCGACTTGACGAAGAAGTCGGTGGCCCCGGCCTCGAAGGCGCGCGAGATCGACGCGTTGTCGTCCAGGCCGGTGAGCATCAGCACCGGCACGTGCTCGTGGCCCGGCATCGCGCGCAGCGCGCGGCAAGTTTCGAAGCCGTCGCGCCCGGGCATCATCGCGTCGAGCACCACGGCATCAGTGGGCCGCTCGGTCAACAACTGCAGCGCACGGTCGCCGCTGCCGGCCTCGACCACGTCGAAGCCGCGCTCGCGCAGCGCCACTGCGATCAGCATCAGGCTCACTTCGTCGTCATCGACCAGCAGCAGCTTGGGCCGGTACGACGGGTCGGCGCCAAGAGAGTCGATGGACAACATCATGGAGAGGACTGCCGGGCTATGTTCGCAGCATAGTCTGCACGGCACTGGCCACACGCTGCATCTCGGCCTGCATGGCGTCGAGCAGCGTGCCGATGTCGCCCGACTGCTGCGAGCGCACATTGTGTTCGACTTGCGCGCACAACGCCGACAGCGCCAGCGCGCCGACACTGGCCGAAGACGACTTCAGCGTGTGCGCCAGTTGGCGCAGCGGCTCGTTCTGCATTGGCTGGCGCACCAACAGCAACTCCTGGCGCGATCGCTCCAGCGCCTTGGCGTAGGTGGCCAGCACCCGCTGCACCAGCCCGGCGCTGCCTTGTGGGTCGAGCTCAGCCAGTCGCGCCAATGCGGCCGCATCGAGCACGGTGGACGAATCGGATTCGCTGGCACTGAAACTCATGGCGGAACCGGAGCGTGAACGATGAAGCGCATCAATCGAGCTGCCGCGCACTGGCCAGCGCACGCAACACCGCGCGATTGACCTCAGGCAACCCGAGCATCGTGGCGTCTGCGGCGGCGCGGATGTCGAACACCGATTCGGCCTCGATCGCGCGCACCAGGTCGAGCTGCGCGTGATACGGGCCGGCCTGGTCGACCAGCGCGGCGCGCACCGCATCGGGCACCGGGATCGAGCGCATCAGGTCGGGCAAGGGCTGGCCCATCAGGCGGTCGAGCAGCGAGAACACGCCGCAGATGAACATCTCGCTGCGCTGGTCGGAGCTGGCGCTCTGGCTGCCCAACTCTTCCATCAGCAGGCCGCGGCGCACCGCGGCATACATCACCGGCTTGACGTTGGGATCCTTGCTCGCCGAGGCGAGCAGCAGTGCCAGCCAGCGCTTCAGGCGGTTGTAGCCGAGCACCATGATGGCGTGGCGGAACGAATTGATCTCGACGCTCAGGCCGAACGCCGGCGAATTGATGTAGCGCATCAGCCGAAAGGCGAGCGTGGGGTCGGTCTTCAGCACCGCCTCCAGGCGATCGGCCGGCTCTTCGCGGTCGACGCGATTGATCAGCTCGACGATGAACTGCAGCTCGGGCCGCGGCCCGCTCTTGCCGTTGTTGGTCTTGCCGCTGTTTGCCGCCACGTCGTCGATCGGCCAGCCGAGCACGGCGATCGCGCCGCGCTGGAACGACTGCTCCATCTCGGCCAGCGTGCGCACGCCCGACTGGATGTGCGGAATCGTTCGAGTCACGCCGCCCGGCGGCGGCGAGCCATCGCGCCGCTCGTCGGCCAGATCGATGATCGAATAGGCGAAGCACGGCAGCACCTCGCGCGGCAGCGGCGACAGCGGCCGGCCCTTGATCAGCAGCGTGCTGCCGTGCGCGTGCATCGCTCGCAGCGCCTCGGTGTTGGCCACGTCGCACGCCATGAAGGCCGGGATCTCGACCATCACGTTGGGCGCCGGGCGGAAACGCACCAAATCCTGCAGCGCGGTTTCGCTGGCCACGTTCAGCGACACGCGGCCGCCGTCGGCGGGCCACACCTCGGCCACCGCTTCGAGCAACGCCGATGCGTCGGGCGTGGTGTCGGTGCGGCTGGGGAAGACGGTCAGGCGCGCGGCGGTGATCGCGCGATGGCGATCGACCATCGGCGAATAGCCGAGCACGACCTGGCCCAACACGGACTGGTCGCTCATTTGCCGATGTAATCGAACAGGGATAGGCGCTGCATCGTCGAGTAAGCCCGCAACGCGGCATCGTAGCCCGTTTGCTTGAGCTGAAAGTCTGAAATGGCGTGCACCATGTCCAGGTCTTCGGCATTCGATTGCTCGCTTTGCGCAAGCAATTTCTGTCCGCCGACGCGCGACTCCACGTTGTCGAGCCGTTGCAGCCAGGCGCCCGCACCGGCGCGGGCGCTGCCCAGTTGCATCGCCCCGGCATCGATGTCGCGCAGGCCGTCGGCCACCGTCTGGCTCAACGCGCCGGCGCCAAGGCTCGGGTTGTTCAACGCCGTGGCCGCCTTGTCCAGCGTGTCGAACAACGACAAGGTCGGGCCCGAAGGCGAGATCGTGAAGTTGTCCCCACTGGCCGGCACCCCGCTGACCGTGAACGTCATGCCGTCGATCTGGATCGCCTGCCCCGAGACATACGGCACGTTGGTCAGCGGCGTGGCCGCGCCGTTGCGCAGCACGGTGTAAGTGGTGCCGGCGCCGCCCGCGGTGAACTGCACGCTGTAGGGCAGCCCGGTGAGCTGACTCGGGTTGGTGACACCGCCGGCGTCGATCCACGCGCTGCCGGCGACGCTGCCCGCCGCCGTCACGAACACGCCGTTGCCGCTGCGGGCCTGCAGGAACGCAGCACGCCCATCGGCCGCCAGCGGCAGCGGTTCGCTCGATGCCGTTTGCGTGGTGCCGCTGGTTGCGACATCGGTCACGCCACCTGGCGCATCGACGAAGGGCGGCGACGTGACGCCTTGCCCGCTGAACAGGAAACCGCCCGCGCCATCGCCGCGGTTGGCCACCTGCAGCAGCTGCGATCGGATGGCGGACAACTGCTGCGCGAGGCCCTGCCGCTCGGCAGGACCGTAGCTCGTGTTGCCAGCGGCAACCAGCAACTCGCGCGCCTGCTGCACCAGGTCGCCCGCGTCGCCGAATGCGGACTCGACTTGCTCGACTGCGGCACGGCTGGCGTCGATGGCGCGCTGGTCGGCATCGGAGCGCGCCTGCGCCGCGCGCGCGCGTTCGGCGCGCGCCGCGGCCACCGGGTCGTCGGACAGCCGCGAGATGCGCTTGCCGCTGGTGAGTTGCTGCTGCGCTTCGTTCAGGTCGCCCTGGCGCTTCTGCAGCGTGCTGATGCCGGTGTCGAAGGCGTTGGCGGTGGAGATGCGGATCATGGTGTCTCGCTGCGCAGGGTTGTCGCTGCGGTGGTCGATGTTCAGGAGGAGGCGACGTTGAGCAAGGTGTCGAACAGGGTCTGCGCCACCTGCAGCACCTTGGCTGCAGCCTGGTAGCCCTGCTGGAACTGCATCAGCCGCGCGGCCTCCTCGTCGAGGTTGACGCCGACGCGGTTGCTCAACGCCTGCTTGGCGCTGTCGGCCACCTGCGTGGAAATCGTCGACGCCGTTTGTGCGCCTTGCGTGCGCACGCCGACGTCTGCCATCGCCTGCGCCCAAGCGTCGGTGACGCCCAGGCCCCCGGTGAGGCCGCCCGCGCCGTTGCCCACACGCCCGACCAGCATCGCATCGCGCAGCGCGGCCATCGCCAGCGCATTGCCGTTGTTGGTGGCGGGATAGGTGGTCTGCGCCACCGTGAACACATCGCCCGCGGACGGCACACCCGACAGCTGCAACTCAAAGCCGTTGAGCGCGATCGGCTGGCCGGCGCTCCAAGTGCCACTGCCGTTGGACAGCAACGCGTTGGTCACGCGGTCACGCAATTCCCAGTCGTAGGCGCCTGTGCCTGAAGTGAAGGTGATGGTGGCGGTCTGGTTCGGATCGACGCTCGGGCTCACCACGGCAAGCCCGGCGATCGCTGCGGTACCGCCATTGCTGGGCGCCGCCGTGGCGGTGACCGGCGACGCGGCCGCGATGCCGCGCGGATCGTTCAGCGCGAGCGTCATCGAGTTGGCGGCATAGGTCACCGGTTGCAACAGATAACGATCAGTTGCCGCCGGTGGCGGCACGCCCAGGTTGATCTGGAAGCCGTCGACCACCGAGCCGTCGACCACGGTCTGCGAAGAGCCGTCGGAGCGGCGCGTCAGCTGCCAGGCTCCGGCGCTTTGCACCAGCTCGTACTCGCTGGCCTGCAGCTGCGACGGATCGGTCACCGTGAGTGTGACGTTAGAGACGAAGGCGCCGCCCGCGGTGCGCGCGTTGGTGGTCGCCGGCTGCGCCTGCGGCGCGCCGACGGTGAACAGCGGCGCGCCGGTGCCCGGCGGTACGCGCAAGTCGAGCCCCAGCGCTTGCTGGGCATTCAGGCTGCCGGCGACGGCCGAGCCGAGCTGGCCGAGCAGCGTGCGCGCGCGCACCAGGTCGTCGTCCTGGAAGCGCAACAAGCCGCCGATCGACCCCGCACCGATCAAAGATGCCGACAGCGGCCGCGTGCCGGCGCTGTCGACGATGGACACCGCCATGCGCGAGGCGTCGTACGGGTCGGGGGTGAGGTCGAGCTTGGCCGCCTGGTTGCCGAGCACCAGGCGCTGGCCTCCGCCGATGAACACGCCCAGCGTGCCGTCGTCGGCGGCGATGGTGGTGACCTGCACGTAGCCCGACAGGTCGGACAACAGGTGATCGCGCAGGTCGAGCAGGTCGTTGGGCGGTTGGCCGCCGCCCAGCGACGCCGCGATGCGATCGTTGACCGAGGCCAACTGGGCCGCGACGTCGTTGACGTGCGCCACCGAGGCGCGCAAGTCCTGCGTCACGCCCGACTGGATGTCGTTGAGCTGCGAGGCCGCCGACGAGAAGCGCGATGCCAGCTCGCCAGCCTGGCCGAGCACCACGCTGCGCGCGGCCATGTCTTGCGGCTTGTTGGCCACATCGACCATCGAGTTGAGCAGTGCACCCGCCGATTGGCCGATGCCGTTGTCGCCGCCGGCGAACACCGCCTCCAATTGCTGCAGGCGATCGAGCCGCGTGGCATCGAACTGCGATTGCGATTGCGAGGTCATCGCCTCGCGCGTTAGGAACTGGTCGTAGACGCGCGTGATGGTCTTGACGTCGACGCCCTTGCCGATGAAGCCCGAGCCGGTGAACTGGCCGATCGCGGTCTGCAGCTCGACCTGCTGGCGCGAATAGCCATCGACGCCGGCATTGGCGATGTTGTGGCCCGCGGTCTGCAGGCCGGCGTAGTTGGCGAACATCGCCCGCACGCCGAGCGACATGATGGCCGATGCAGTCATGGTTGAACTTTCCTCAAGCGTTGCTGCCGCGCAGGCGCTGCGCAGTGGCGATGGCGCCGCTCAACTTGTCGGCATACATTGGATCGGTGGCGTAACCCGCGCGCTGCAGGCCGGTGGCGAACGCGTGCGCGTCGCCGCCCGCGTCGCGCACGCCCTGGTAGCGCGGTTGGTTCTTCATCAGGGCCGCGTAGTCGGCAAACGAATCGGCTGCGCTGGCGTAGGCGCGAAATCGCTGCACCATGCGCCTGGGCTCGCCGTTGACGTACTCGGTGGTCGTCACCTCGGCCACCGCACCCTTCCAACCCGCGCCAGCCTTGATGCCGAACAGGTTGTGTGTCGGCGTGCCATCGGCGTGGCGCAACTCGCGCTGCCCCCAGCCCGACTCGTGCCCCGCCTGCGCGAGCATGAAGGTGGCCGGTATGCCGCTGGTGCGCTCGGCGGCCGCTGCGGCCTGTTCGTGGTGTTGCACGAATGCCGCCGCGGCGCGCTCCGGAATGCGTGGCGCGCGCGACGATCGCTCGGTCTCGGCGGCCGTGGGCGGTACCACCAGCGGCTTGACGTCGGGCTTGGGAATCGGCCCGGGACTCAACCCCATCTGGCGCTCGAGCTGCTTGGCGATCACGTCGGACAGCCCACCCGGGCGCCCGGCGAACTGCGTGGCCATCTGTGCATCGAGCATCTCGGTGCCCATGCGGCTGGCATCGTTGTCGAACAACGCGGTGCCGACCTGCGCTGCGCGCATGCTCTTCATCAGCTCCTGCATGAACAGCGCCTCGAACTGCTTGGCCGCCTCCTTGGCCGCCACCTTGGGGTCGCGCGCCGCTTCACCGCGCAGAGCCTGCAGGCTGCGCGCGTCACCGGCCAGTCCACCCACCAGCGGCGAAGGCATCAGATCACCTCAATTTCAGCGTTGAGCGCACCGGCACTCTTCATCGCCTGCAGGATCGCCAGCAGCGCCTGCGGCGTGGCACCCAACGCGTTGAGCGCCTTGACCACCTCGCCGAGTTCGGCGCCGGCCTTCATCTGCATCAGCGAACCGGCCTGCGTGGTGATCGAGATGTCGGCCTGCTCGGAGGTCACCGTGCGACCGTTGTTGCTGAACGGCGCCGGCTGGCTGACCAACGGCGTCGAGTTGATCGT
>JBIODO010000195.1:0-7911 GCA_044445225.1 Burkholderiales bacterium | reverse complement strand
GCCAGAAAGCTCCAGTCGGAGTGCCAGTTGTCGGCGAACAGCGTGCTCGTCTCATCGGCCTCGCGCTTCACCTGCGCCACGTGCGGGTGTCCGGGGATCGACTCGAAATACGGGTCGGGCCCGAACGGGCCGATGGTCAACGCGAAGCGCTCGAGGTCGTCCACCGTCAACGGCTGGTCGGGGAAGGCGAGCACCTGGTGCGCGAGCCACGCCGATCGGACTTCGGTCGTCTGCTCGCGGGTCAACGGCCGCGCGAGGTCGATGCCGCGCACGAGGGCGCCGCACGGCTGCGGCTGCACGGTCACGTTCAGCGTCATGGGTGCTCCTTGAGCATCGGCAAGCAGATTCGGCAGGATTCGGAGCCGGCGCTCATGGGGCGGCAGTATGCCGCCGGGCCCGCATCGGTGCTGAACGGTTCGATGAACCTACTCGATCACCCGGGTCGCACGAAGCAGCAGCGAGCGCGGCAGTTCGGGTGTGGGCTTGGCCGCGGCGGCGATGGCGCTGGCGTTTCCGCCGCTGCGCACGGGTGATTCGCGGCCGCTGGCGCAGGCGTCATGCGCTGATCAGCGGAACAAATCAGCGAAACGATTGCGCTGCGGCGGCGAGGTCAAGCCACGGCTGCGGCTGGCTACTCTGCGCGAGCCCCCGCCGGTGTGTCAGGCGAGCCAGTCGCGCAGCGCCTCGTAGACATCAGCGCGGCTCAGCAAGTCCCAGTGGCTGGCCGACGTCACCACCAGCCGCTGCCGCTCGGGCAGGTGCAACGCATGCCGCGGATCCCGGTGTTTACCTAACGCGCTGGCCAGTGGCACCAAGCCATCGCCGAGGACGCTGCTGCGCAGGCTGCCGGCCCTGTCGGCCGTGGTGGCCGCCACCACGTACACGGCCACGCCCTCGGGCAACGGTGTCGGCATGCGATCGTCGTGCTTTTGAGCATGGCGGTCACGGTGCTGCCAGTCTGCGTCGTGCAGGTTGCCGAAACGCAGATCGGTGATGCCGGCACTGCGTGCCCGGCCCAGGCGCGCGAACGGCGCCACATACGGGCTGATGCCCAGCAGCGAGTCGACGAGCCGGCCGCCGCGCTCCAACGGCGCGCCGTGATGCGGCGTGCCGAGGAACACGAGCTTGCTCAGCGCCGACATCCAATGCTGCCGCGCGCCGAAGGCGCAGGCACTGCGCGCGACCAGCCCGCCCATGCTGTGGCCGACGATCACGAGTTCATCCACCGGCAGCGGCCAGCTCGCCACGAGTTGATCGAGCAGCGTGGCGAACTCGCGCCCGTTCTGCGACACGTGGCGGCCGCTGTTGTAGTGCAAGTGCACCGGCGTGAAGCCGAGATCGCGCGCCAGCGCCTGGCCATGGTCGTGGTTGCGGCGCGTCCATTGCAGGTCGTTCATCGCCAGGCCGTGCACCAGCACCAGCAGCCTGCGCGTGGGAGCTCGAAGCGTCGCCTGGTATGGCTGGCCGCCACTGCGCAACGACATCGTGATCGCCAACGGGTTGCCGGTGTTCGCGAGATGGTCGCCCCACACGCCGTTGAGCGCCGCAATGAACGCCTCTCGTTCGGGGGACAATGAGCCCGCGCGCAATGGCACCGCCGCCCACAGCGCGTCCAGGCCATGCCCCACGGCGCGCGTGGTGCCGCGCACCGCGCGGTAGACGAGGCCGGTGACGCCCGCGGGCCGGCCCGCCGGGAGCGGCCCGGCGATGCCCGGCCGCGACGCAATGGTGTGGTGCATCGACTCCACGAGTTCCGTCACGCCGACCACGGCGTCGATGCCCAGGCGCGACAGTCCGCGCAGATCGGCCAATCGCAGCGGCACCGATGCACGCGATGTGGTGGAGGCACGGGTCATGGTCGAAGACCTCAAAGTGGTTGCTGCGCAACTCTGCGCGGCGCCACGCAGGACGGCAAGCAATGTTTTAGTGGCCGCTCCCGGCAGGATGTGCGCTGCACCGGAACATACTGGCAGTCGGAGGTCCCCATGACCAGGCGTTCAAATAGCGCGTTGTTGGCGAGTTGTGCGGTGATCGGCGCGCTGTCGCTTTCGCTGTCGGCGCGGGCCGAGTCACGCGGCGAACTGCTGTACTCGACGCATTGCATCGAGTGCCACACGTCGCAGATGCATTGGCGCGACAAGAAGCTGGCAACCGACTGGGACAGCCTCAAGGCTCAGGTGCAGCGCTGGCAAGCCAGTGCCACGCTGGGGTGGAATGAGCAGGACGTGGTCGAGGTGACTCGATATCTGAACGACACGTTTTATCGCTTTCCGCGGAATTCCGGCTCGCGCAGCGCTGCGGCATCGCCGCCCAGTGGCGCCTGGCCAACCCGAAGCGTCGAGCGTTGAAACCCTCGCTGCGACGATGAGCGCGCTCATGCGCTGTCGCGCTCTGCCAGCCACTGCGTGAGCAGCGTGTAGGCCACCGCGAGCACCACCGGGCCGACGAACAGGCCGATGATGCCGAAGGCGATGAGGCCGCCGATCACGCCCGAGAAGATCAGCAGCAGCGGCAAATCAGCTCCCTTGCGGATGAGGTACGGGCGCAGCACGTTGTCCATCGTGCCGACCGCGATGGACCACACCAGGAAGACGACGCCAACGCCGGTCTGTTTGTCCCAGAACAGCCAGATCGCCGCCGGCAGCAGCACGATCATCGGCCCGATCTGCGCGATGCAGAACAGCAGGATCACGGCGGTCAGAAAACCGGCGAACGGGATGCCGGCGACGGCCAGGCCCACACCCGAGAGCACGGTCTGCGCCAGCGCCGTCACGACGACGCCCAGTGCCACCGCGCGGATCGCCGCGCCTGCGAGCAGCACCACACGCTGGCCGTTGTCGCCCGCGAGGCGGCGGCCGAAGCCGACCAGGAAGGCTCTGGCCGCTTCGCCGTTGCTGTACAGGATCACCGAGATGACCAGCGTCAGCAGCAGCTGAAAGGCGAGCAGACCCACGCTGCCCGCGGCGTGCGCGAGCCACTTGGCGGCGTCGGTGGCGTAGGGCGTGATGCGCGCTGCGAGCGCGCCCTTGCCGGCGTCGGCAATCGCGGTCCAGCCCGCTGCGACCTTGTCACCGACGAGCGGGATGCCCTGCACCCAGTCGGGCGGCGGCGGAATCGGCGACGTGGACAGCGTGTGCATCCAGCCGGCGATCGTGTCGGTGTTCTCCGCCAGCGTCTGGATCATCAGCAGCACCGGCGCGAAAAACACCACCAGCATGGCCAGCGACATGACTGCCACCGCCAGCGCGCGCCGCCGCAATCGCGCCTGCAACTTGAGCATCAACGGCCAGGTGGCGACCACGATCATCATCGCCCAGATGAGCGCCAACAAGAACGGCCGCAGGATCCAGAACGACGCGACGATCAGCACCGCGATCAGCAGCACGGCGAGCACCGTGCGCGAGAGGTCGCGCATCACCACCGGCGTCGCTGCAGCTTCCTCCGGCGCGGGTGGCGGATGATCTGGCACCGCCTTGTCGGCATCGGTCACAACGATTCCCTTCCTCATCCGCATCAGCGGCTTGTTTGCGTCGGCCCTCGGGCATTGTCGCTCGTCGCGGGCGCCGGGCCAGCCTGGGCGATTGACCAGGTGGCGGGCCGCGATGTCCAATGTCCGCGGCAGCCATAGCGGCGCCGAATCAGCGGACTTCGAGGCCGACGACATGACCAGCAGCACGCGCAACCCCTCACGCAGGAATCGGGGCTGGTGGTTCTTCAGCTTGGCCACCGCCGTTCTGTGCGGCGCCGGCTCCGGGGCGCTTGCGCAGCAGCAGCAACCCCCTTCGGACAACCCGCGGGCCATGGCCGTCCGGCTGGACACCGTATTCAAAGGCGATCTCGATGCGCTGATCGAGCGACGTGCCGTTCGCGTGGCCGCGCCTTTCAGCCGCACGCTGTACTTCAACGACAAGGGGCGCGAGCGCGGCATCAGCGCCGACTTCGTGCGCGACTTCGAGGGCTGGCTCAACCGCAAGTACCAAAAGGAGCTCGGCAAGCGGCCCGTCACGGTGGTGATCCGGCCGACCACCCGCGACCAGCTGCTCAAGGATGTCGCCGACGGGCGCGCCGACATCGCTGTGGGCAACCTCACCGTCACCGAAGAGCGGCTGAAGATCGTCGACTTCGCGTCCGCCGATGACAGGAAGCCAACCTCCGAGCTGGTGGTCACCGGACCGAAATCGGGGCCGCTGGCCAGCGCCGACGCGCTGGCCGGCAAGACCGTCCACGTGCGCCAGACCTCGAGCTACTACGACAGCCTCGTCGCCCTCAACGAGCGCCTCAAGAAGGAGAACAAGCGCGCGGTCAACCTGGTGCTGGTGCCCGACGCGCTGGAAGACGAAGACATGATGGAGATGGTCAACGCCGGCGTGCTCGAGGCGATCGTCGTCGACGACTGGAAAGCCAACATGTGGGCGCAGGTGCTGCCCAAGATCAAGGTCAACGAAGGCGCGGCCGTGCGCACCGGCGGCAAGGTCGGCTGGGCCATGCGCAAGGGCAGCCCCAAGCTGATGGCTGCGCTCAATGAGTTCTACACCACCTACATCAAGAAGCAGGGCATCTACAACCAGCGCATGAAGCAGTACAACGCCAAGATCAAGCAGCTTCACAACCCCACTGCCTCCGGGGACCGCAAGCGCTTCGAAGACACGCTGGCGTTGTTCAAGAAATACGGTGACCGATACCACTTCGACCCGTTGATGCTGGCGGCGCAGGGCTACCAGGAGTCGCAGCTCGATCAAAACGCCAAGAGCCACGTCGGCGCGGTCGGCATCATGCAGGTGATGCCTGCCACCGGCGCCGAGCTCAAAGTGGGCGACATCCGCATCGCCGAGGCCAACGTGCACGCCGGCGCCAAGTACATGGACCAGCTGATGGCCAAGTACCTTGCCGACGCGCAGTTCGACGAAACGAACCGCACGCTGTTTGCCTTTGCCTGCTACAACGCCGGGCCCGGCAACATCAGCCGCATGCGCAAGGAAGCCACCAAGCGCGGCCTCGACGACAACCGCTGGTTCAACAACGTCGAGCTGGTGACCGCGGAGAAGATCGGCGCCGAGACCACCACCTACGTGCGCAACATCTACAAGTACTACGTTGCCTACAAGCTGATGACCGACGTGGCCGAGGTGCAGCGCAAGGCGCGTGAGGGTGTGCAGCCGGGCAAGTGACCGCTTGACGCGCGCCCGCGGGCAGGTGGCCCGGCCCACGCGCTAGAGTGGGCGCATGAACTTCGCCTGGTCTCCCGAGCAGGAGCAGATACGTGCCGCGATCGAGCGCGTGTGCGCGCCATTCGACGCCGACTACTGGTTGCGCAAGGATGCCGACGGCGGATTTCCCGAAGACTTCCATCGCGCGCTGGCCGCCAGCGGCTGGCTCGGCATCGCGATGCCCGAGGCCTACGGTGGCGCCGGCCTGGGCATCAGCGAAGCGGCGCTGATGATGCACACCATCGCTGCCAGCGGCGCCGGGCTGTCGGGTGCGTCGGCGGTGCACATGAACATATTCGGCCTGCACCCGGTGGTGGTGTTCGGCAGCGACGCGCAAAAGCGGCGCTGGCTGCCGCCGCTGATTGCCGGCCGCGACCGCGCGTGCTTCGCGGTGACCGAGCCCAACACCGGCTTGAACACGCTCAAGCTCAAGACGCGCGCGGTGCGCGAGGGCGACCACTACGTGGTGAGCGGCCAGAAGGTGTGGATCTCCACCGCACAGGTGGCCAACAAGCTGCTGCTGCTGGCGCGCACCGCACCGGTGGAAGAGTGCACGGGCACCGAAGGCCTGAGCCTGTTCTACACCGACCTCGACCGCAGTGCGATCGAGGTGCGCGAGATCGCCAAGATGGGCCGCCACGCGGTCGACTCCAACCAGTTGTTCATCGACGGCCTGCGCATCCCGGTGGCCGACCGCGTCGGCGAAGAGGGCAAGGGCTTCGGCTGCATCCTGCACGGGCTGAACCCCGAGCGCATCCTGGTGGGCGCCGAGGCGGTGGGCCTGGGCCGCGCGGCGCTGCAGCGTGGCGCGATGTACGCGAACGAGCGTGTGGTGTTCGATCGCCCGATCGGCCAGAACCAGGGCATCCAGCATCCACTGGCGCAGTCGTGGATGGAACTGGAGGCCGCGCACCTGATGGTGCAAAAGGCCGCGTGGCTGTACGACCAGGGGCTGCCCTGCGCAGCCGAGGCCAACAGCGCCAAGTACCTGGCCGCCGAGGCCGGCTATCGCGCCTGTGAGAACGCGATTCTCACGCACGGCGGCATGGGCTACGCCAAGGAGTATCACGTCGAGCGCTATCTGCGCGAAGCGTGGATTCCGCGGCTGGCTCCGGTGAGCCCGCAATTGATCCTGTGCTTCATCGCCGAAAAGGTGCTGGGGTTGCCCAAATCGTATTGAGCCGCGCCACCGGCAGGCTGGGCGCGGGCTGCGGCATACTGGCCGCGGCGCAGGCACAGCGAGCGATCCTCATGGCAACTCCAGGCATCTCGTGGGTCGGCGTGCTCTGGCGCATGGTGTTCGCCGTCGCGCTGGTGCTGCTGACCTTCAACCCCAGCGGCTACTCGTTCGGCCACTGGCTGTTCGCAGCGCAGGTCGACATCGCTGCCAAGGCGACGGTCGGCGTGGCGCTCTTGATCGGCTGGGTGGTGTGCCTGCGCACAGCGTTCATCGCGCTCGGCACGCTGGGCCTGGTGCTCGGTGCCGCGTTGTTCGCCGCCGCCGTGTGGCTGCTGGTCGACACCGGTGTGCTGAGCCTGAGCGGCGTGACTTCGATGACCTGGGTGGCGCTGGTCATCCTCGGTCTGCTGCTGGGCATCGGGCTGGCGTGGTCGCTGATTCGCGCGCGTGCCACCGGGCAGATCGAGGTTCAGTAGCAGGTCAGGGCTCGTAGTCCTCGGCCTTGGCCTTGGCCGCGCGTGCGCGCAGCGGCTGTTCCAAGGCGCGCAGATCGTTCACCATCTCCTGCACGGGGGCGCCGCGCGCCAAGCGCCAGGCCGGCGGCATCAGGTTGGGTGCATACAACTCTTCGAGCACGCGGTCGTAGCGGCGCCACGTGCTCACCATGGCCACCGCGAAGCCGAGCACGGTGCACGCCGCCACCCAGCCCGCTGCGGCGCGTGTGTGCTTGGGCAGCACCTGGCGCAGGTGCTGCGTCAGCCACACCGCGCCGACCCCGTAGATGGCCGCGGGGCGCAGGTGGCTGAGGAGCGGCCAGTCGAGGCTGAAAGCCAGCACCATCAACAGCAGGTCGAGCCCCTGCATGGCCAAGCCGAACACCAAGGCCAACCGCAGATGTGGCCGCAGCGTGAAGCGGCCGGTGAACAGCTTGGAGGCCAGGCCCCACACCAGACACCACAGGAACAGCAGCGCGCCAGCGGCCAGCACCGGCGCGAGGTACTCGTTCCACTTGGTGTCGGCGTCGCTGCCGATCCAGCGGGTGGCCAGCAGCCACACCACCGCCACCATCGCCAGCGCCGGCATCAGCCAGCGCGGGCCGGCCGGCAGGCCCAGCAGCAGTGGCAGTTCTTCGGGCAGCGGGTCCTGCGGCAGGCGCAACAGCAATTGGCTGTGGCCCAGATGCACGCGCGCCCCCGCCGGCAAGGGCGCCTGCTCGTGGGCGCGCAACGGCAATGGGCTGCGGCCATGCTCGATGCGCACGCCGTTGCGGCTGTCGCCGACGCTCAAACGCAACTGCCCGTCCGCGTCCGGGACGATCGTCGCGTGGTGCGCCGCCACGTGCGGATCGGGCAGCACGATGTGATTGTCCAGCGCGCGGCCGATGGTCAGCGGCCACGCATGCACGTCGATCAGCCGGACACCGTGGCCCACGGCGTCGACCACCTCGGCTTGTGCAAGCCGGGGTGCGGCAAGGGTTGCAGTCACCGCGGATCCGCCTTCGTGTTCCACCCGAACCCCTGCAGG
>JBIODO010000194.1:0-7913 GCA_044445225.1 Burkholderiales bacterium | reverse complement strand
CGACACGGCCCGCTGTTCGTCGACGACGTGGCCGGGCTCGCGCAGACGATCACCGAGCAGGCGCGCGACGGCGACGTGGTGATCGCGATGGGCGCCGGGTCCATCGGCACGGTGGCGGCACAGCTCGTCGAGCGTCTGGGCACAGGGGCGGCCACATGACTCGCCGCAGCTCTGCCGTGAAGCACAAGCAGGCCGTGCCGATCGACGCTCGCGCGCTCGGCAAGACCGCGGTGCTGATGGGCGGCACGTCGGCCGAACGCGAGATCTCGCAGCTGTCGGGCGGCGGCGTGCTGGCCGCGCTGCGTTCGAGCGGTGTCGATGCGCACGCCTTCGATCCGCGCGAGCGCGACCTCGTTGAACTCAAGCGCAACGCCTTCGCGCGCTGCTTCGTCGCGCTGCACGGCCGCCACGGCGAAGACGGCACCGTGCAGGGTGCGCTTGAATTGCTCGGCATCCCCTACACCGGCTCGGGCGTCATGGCCTCGGCGATTGCGCTCGACAAGGTGATGACCAAGCGCGTGTGGCTGGCCGAAGGCTTGCCCACGCCGCGCTGGCAGCGCCTGGATGCCGAGGAGCAAACGCTGGCCCGCGTGCGCACGGTGCCCGATGACCTCGGGCTGCCGTTGATCGTCAAGCCGCCGCGCGAAGGTTCGTCGATCGGCGTCACCAAGGTGCTCGGCTATTCGCAGATGCAAGACGCCGTGCGGCTGGCTGCGCGCTACGACCCCGACGTCTTGTGTGAGCAGTTCATCGACGGCATCGAGGTCACCTGCCCGGTGCTCGGCGAGGGCGCGACCGCGCGCGCGCTGCCGGTGGTGCGCATCGCCGCACCCGAGGGCAAGTACGACTACCAGAACAAGTACTTCACCGACGAAGTGCACTACCACGTACCGAGCGGCCTGCCTGAGGCCGAGGAGGCCGAGATCCAGCGCATCGTGCTGGCGGCCTACCGTGCACTCGAGTGCCGCGGCTGGGGCCGCGCCGATCTGATGATCCGCGCCGCCGATCGCAAGCCGTTCCTGCTGGAGATGAACACTTCGCCCGGCATGACCGGGCACTCGCTGGTGCCGATGTCGGCCAAGGCCGCGGGCATCTCCTACGAACAGTTGTGCCTGCTGCTGCTGGCCTCGGCACGGCTCGACGCACCCGCCGCACCGGCGGCCGCAGGAGCATGAGCGCGATGGCCCGCACCGCCACGATGCCAGCGCTGCCGTTCGACGTGCGCCTCGCGCAGGCCGGCGCCAACGCATTGCTGACGCTGCTGGCGATCGCGCTCATCGCCAGCGCGGCGTGGTGGCTGGCGCAGCTGCCGGCCTTCAACCTGCGCGGCATCACGGTCGAGGGCGACCTCGCACACAACTCGCCGCTGACCCTGCGCGCCATCGTCGCGCCGAAGTTGACGGGCAGTTTTCTGTCGCTGGACCTCGAGCACGCGCGCGACGCCTTCGAGTCGGTGCCGTGGGTGCGGCACGCCACGGTGCAGCGCGTGTGGCCCGACCGCCTGGCCGTGTTGTTGGAAGAGCACCGCGTGGCGGCGCTGTGGAACCCCGACACCAGTGATGAGGGCCTGATCAACACCTACGGCGAGGTGTTCGAAGCCAACCTGGGCGACGTCGAGGACGACGCCTTGCCCAAGCTGTCGGGCCCGGCGGGCAGTGCGGCGCGCGTGTTGGCGATGTGGCGCGCACTGGCCCCCGAGATGCAGCCGCTGGGCAGCCCGATCGAATCGCTGCTGCTCACCGGGCATGGCTCGTGGCGGGCCCATCTGGCCAACGGCGTGGTGATCGAGCTCGGGCGCGGCGAGCCCGGCGTGGTGGCCGCGCGCGCTGCGCGCTTCGTGCGCACGCTGCCGCAGGTCACGGCATCGTTTCAGCGCCCGCTGCTGGCGGCCGACCTGCGCCATGCCGACGGCTACGCGGTGCGCCTGAAGGGCGTCACCACCACCCCGAGCGCGTCGCGCAACTAGAACTCCAAGGGCACACCAGATGGCCAAGGAATACAAGGATCTGATCGTCGGCCTGGACATCGGCACCGCCAAGGTGATGTGCGTGGTGGCCGAGATGCTGCCCGAGGGCGAGATGCGGCTGGCGGGCCTGGGCGTGGCGGCCTCGCACGGCCTGAAGCGCGGCGTGGTGGTCAACATCGACGCCACCGTGCAGAGCATCCAGGCGGCGCTCAAGGAGGCCGAGATGATGGCCGCCTGCAAGATCGAGCGCGTGCACACCGGCATCACCGGCAGCCACATCCGCGGCCAGAACAGCTCGGGCATGGTGATCGTGCGCGACAACCGCGAGGTGACGGCGGTCGACGTGGCGCGCGTGGTCGAGACCGCCAAGGCGATCAACATCCCCAACGACCAGCGCCTGTTGCTGGTGGAGCCGCAGGAGTTCGTGATCGACGGCCACGAGGTCAAGGAGCCGATCGGCATGAGCGGCAACCGGCTTGAGGTGAAGGTGCACATCGTCACCGGCGCGCAGAGTGCGGCCGAGAACATCCTCAAGTGCGTGCGCCGCTGCGGCCTGGAGGTCGAGCACCTGGTGCTGAACCCGAGCGCCTCGTCGCTGTCGGTGCTGAGTGCCGACGAGAAGGACCTCGGTGTCGCGCTGGTCGACATCGGCGCCGGCACCACCGACGTCGCGATCTTCACCGACGGCTCGATCCGCCACACCGCGGTGATCCCCATCGCCGGCGACCTCATCACCAGCGACATCGCGATGGCGCTGCGCACGCCGACCAAGGATGCCGAGGAGATCAAGGTCGAGCACGGCGTGGCCAAGCAACTGCTGGCCGACGCCGGCGCACAGCTCGAGGTGCCGGGGCTGGGCGACCGCGCGCCGCGCATGCTGAGCCGCCAGGCGCTGGCCGGTGTGATCGAGCCGCGCGTCGAGGAGATCTATTCGCTGGTGCACCAGGTGATCCGCGAGTCGGGCTACGAGGAGCTGCTGTCCTCGGGCATCGTGATCACCGGCGGCACCGCGGTGATGCCGGGCATGGTCGAGCTCGGCGAAGACATCTTTTTGAAACCCGTTCGCAAAGGCGTGCCCATGTATTCGGGCGCGCTGCACGACATGGTGGCCAACCCGCGGTCGGCCACCGTGATGGGTTTGCTCGAGGAGGCGCGTCTCGCGCGTGCGCGCGGGCACAAGGCGCAATCACAAACGGGTTCGATGAAGTCGATGTTCGGTCGCGTCAAGGACTGGATCGTCGGCAATTTTTGAAGGGGTTCGCGCGAAACCTCGGTACCAGGAGATGCGAAGCCGCACGGGGCTTCGTTCAAGGCAACTGCAACGTTAGGAGAGACCACATGCCCATCGAAATGATTGAAGAATTCGCGCAAGGCACCTTGATCAAGGTGATCGGCGTCGGCGGCGGCGGCGGCAACGCCGTCGAGCACATGATTCGCAGCGGCGTGCAGAACGTCGAATTCATCTGCGCCAACACCGACGCCCAGGCGCTCAACCGCTCGACCGCGCGTGCGCTGATCCAGCTCGGCGACACGGGCCTGGGCGCCGGCGGCAAGCCCGACAAGGGCAAGGCCGCTGCCGAAGAGGCCGAGGGCCGCGTGCGCGAGATGCTCGAGGGCGCGCACATGGTTTTCATCACCGCCGGCATGGGTGGCGGCACTGGCACAGGTGCCGCACCGGTGATCGCGCGCATCGCCAAGAGCATGGGCGTGCTCACGGTCGGCGTGGTGACCAAGCCGTTCGAGTTCGAAGGGCCGCGCCGCGCACGCCAGGCCGACGCCGGTGCCTCGGAGCTCGAAGCCAACGTCGACAGCCTGATCGTGATCCTCAACGAGAAGCTGCTCGAGGTGCTGGGCGACGACGTCACGCAGACCGCGGCGTTCGCGCACGCCAACGACGTGCTGCGCAACGCGGTGGGCGGCATCAGCGACATCATCCACATGGATGCGCTGGTCAACGTCGACTTCGAAGACGTCAAGACGGTGATGAGCGAGCCCGGCAAGGCAATGATGGGCACCGCGATGGCTGGCGGCCCGGACCGCGCGATCAAGGCGGCCGACGGTGCGGTGGCGTGCCCGCTGCTCGAAGGCATCGACCTGTCGGGCGCGCGCGGCGTGCTGGTGCTGATCGCTGCCAGTGAACAGACGTTCAAGCTCAACGAGAGCAAGAACGCGATGAACTGCATCCGCCGCTACGCAGCCGACGACGCCTACATCATCTACGGCGCCGCGTTCGACGAGTCGCTGGGCGACCAGCTGCGCGTGACGGTGATCGCCACCGGGCTGTCGCAGGCCAAGCGCGCGCAGACGCCGCTGTCGGTGGTGCAGTCGGCGCCGGTGCAGCGCACGGGCACCGACAACGCGCCCGTGTTGCACAGCAACGGCAACGGCAATGGCAGTGGCAATGGCAACGGAACGCACGCGCAGCCGACGGCCACCGCGTCTCCCGACTACGGCCAGTACGCCACGCCCAGCGTCTGGCGCAGCAACCGCGCGCAGGCCGCCGCCAAGGTGGAGGCCTTGAGCTCCAACGGCATGGACGAGATCGAGATTCCAGCTTTCTTGAGGAAGCAAGCCGACTGATGACGCCCACCCGCGAAGCGGCCTGGCGGCCGCCCACTCCGCAAGGGGGCAACGCCAGCGGACCGGCAAAGCCGGATCCGCGGCGTCCGCTTGGTGGAGGCGGCGATGAGCAATAGTTTGCTGAAACGGCCCGCGGGTGGCCTGCGCCTGCGCCGCTGGGGGCAGCCGGTGGCCGAGCCGGCGGCGCAGGCTTCCTACAATGGCGGCATGCTGGCGCAACGCACCTTGAAGTCGCTCGCCCGCGCGGTGGGCGTGGGCATGCACAGCGGGCAGAAGGTCGAACTCACGATTCGTCCGGCGCTGCCCGACACCGGCATCGTGTTCCGGCGCGTCGACCTGCCGCGCCCGGTGGAAATTCCCGTGCGGCCGGAGTCGGTGTGCGACACCCGCATGGCCTCGACCATCTCGCCGGGAGGCGACCCCGGCGGGCCCAAGGTGCAGACCATCGAGCACCTGATGTCGGCTTGCAGCGGCCTGGGGCTGGACAACCTGCGCGTGGACATCGATGCCGACGAGGTGCCGGTGCTCGATGGCTCGGCTGCCAGCTTCGTGTACCTGCTGCAAAGTGCCGGCATCGTGCTGCAGGATGCGCCCAAGCGCTTCTGGCGCGTCACCCGGCCCATCGAGGTGCGCGAGGGCGAGGGCGATCGCCTGATGTGGGCGCGGCTGGAGCCGCATCACGGCTTCACGCTGACCTTCGAGATCGACTTCAAGCACCCGGCGGTCGATGCCACCGGCCAGCGCGTCACGTTTGACATGGGCAGCGGCCGCTACAAGCGCGACATCGCGCGCGCGCGCACCTTCGGCTTCAGCAAGGACGTGGCGGCGATGCGCTCGCGCGGCCTCACGCTGGGCGGTGCGATGGACAACGCGATCGTGGTCGACGACTCGCGCGTTCTCAATGCCGATGGGTTGCGCTACGACGACGAGTTCGTCAAGCACAAGGTGCTCGACGCGATCGGCGATCTGTATGTCGCCGGCCCGATGCTGGCGCGCTACACGGCGTTTCGCAGCGGCCATGGCTTGAACAACAAGCTGATGCGCAAGCTGTTCGCCGAGGCCGGCGCCGCCGAGGCGGTGACGTTCGCTGACGCGTCGCAAGCGCCACCGGGCCTCGCCGCGCTGGCCCCGGCGTGGTGAGAGGCATGGCGTCACCCGATGGTGCTGTTTCGCTTGCTGTTCGGTTTGCTGTTGTTGGCCAGCCTGCTGTGCTTTGCGATGTACGTCGGCACCCGGGCGCCGGTGTGGCGCGCGCGCGGCGTGCTGGTGCTGAAGTGGACGCTCATCGCTGCCGCGGGCTTCTTCGGCGTGCTGATCCTCGAGCGCTTGCCCTTGCTCCTGTGAGAGGGGCGCGATGACGTATCTCTTCATCCTCAGCACGGTGCTGGTCGCGCTGACGCTGGGCGCCTCCGCGCTCTACTGGTCGGTGTTTGCCGGCACCGGCGAGCAGGTGGCGCGTCTGCGTGCGGTGGCCTTCTTCCGCTTCGCCGTGGTGATCGTGCTGGCCACCTTCAACATCTGGATCTTCACCCGCGTGGGCGGTGCGATCAAAGACATCTGGTTCCCGACGCCACCGCCGCCGCCGCCGGCGTTGATCGACGGCCAGCTGCCGGGTCGGCCGCCGCCCGAAGAACTGAAGCAACCCTAAAACAGGTTGGCGCTCAGGAACTGCAGGCTGCGCCCATGCGCGAGCGCGGCGCTCGGCGCGTGGTACGACGCGCGCGCCCAGCAGTTGAAGCCGTGCATCGCGCCGGGATAAACGTGGATCTCGGCTGACTTGCCGTGCATCGCGGTGCGCACCTTGTCGACCGCGGTTGGGGAGATGTGGTCGTCGCGCTCGGCGTAGTGGAACAACACCGGGCATCGGATGCCCGCGGCCTTGTCGAGCTGATCCTGGATGCCGCCGCCGTAGTAGGCCACCGCGGCATCGACGCCGGCGGTTGCGGCCGACAGGAACGCCAGCCGCCCGCCCATGCAGTAGCCGATGGCGCCCACCTTGTTGCCGTTGACCTCGGGGCGGGCGCGCAGCGCGGCGACGGCGGCCACCATGTCGAGGCCGACCTCGGGCCCTTTGAGTGCCATCGCGAGCTCGATGCCACGCTGGCGCTGCTCACCCTCGTAGCCGAGTTCGATCTTGCGTGTCTGGCGCCAGAAGACATCGGGCGCCAGCACCACGAAGCCATCGAGCGCGTATTGCTCGGTCAACGCGCGGATGTGCTCGTTGACGCCGAAGATCTCCTGGAACAGCACCAGGCCGGGCCCGCTGCCCGCGGGCGGGCGCGCCAGGTAGGCGTCGAACAAGGCGCCGCCTGGCACGGCCACCGAGATCCATTCGGTCTTCACGGGTGAGGTCATGGGTCGAGTCTCCTGATCAATAAGTTCTGCCACGTTTGTACTGCGCATGCGCCTTGCGCGCCAGAGGCGACGCGCGGGCCAGCGCCGCGAATGCGCCGGCGGCGTGGGCGTGCGTGATGGCCAGCCCGAGCGCATCGGCGGCGTCTTTGCCGGGCTCGCGTGGCAGCGCGAGCAAGCGCGCCACCATCGATTGAATCTGCGCCTTGGTGGCCAGGCCGTGGCCGACCACGGCCTTCTTCATCTGCAACGCGGTGTACTCGGCCACAGGCAGGCCGCCGGACACCAGTGCGGCCAGAGCCGCGCCGCGCGCCTGCCCGAGCAGCAGCGTGCTCTGCGGGTTGACGTTGACGAACACGATCTCCACCGACGCCGCATCGGGCCGGTAGCGCTGCACCACCTCGCCGATGCCCTCGAAGATCAACTTCAGCCGCAGCGGCAAGTCACCGCGCGGCGCTTCCAGCGTGCTGATGGTGCCGCTGGCGACGTAACGCAATCGGGAGCCTTCGCACTCGACGATGGCAAAGCCAGTGCGTTGCAGGCCGGGGTCGATGCCGAGGATTCTCACCTTGCGATCCCGGTTCCTGCCAAGGGGTAGCTGGCAAAGCCGGGGGCGGGTATGCGCCGGCGCTCGAATGCGGCAGCCCTTCGCTGCGCTCCGGGTGCCCTGCGGTACTCAGTCTCGCGGCCCGTCGCGAAACTCGCTCCACTCACTTCGTTCGTTGCGCTCGGACAATCGCGACGAGTCAGAACACGCTGCGCGCTATCGCGCGCGGCCGCGAGCCTTCCGTTCCTCGGCGCCGCATATGTCGCTGCCGGCGCACACCCGCCCCCGGCTTTGCCCACGCCACTGTGCCCTGCGTCGACGCAAACCACGAGCGGTGCAGCGCGGTGGGCGGGGCCCGGGGGGGGCGGCTAGTTTGGCGGGGCGACGGGAACGCCCGGGGGCGGGGCCACCACCGCCCGAAGATCAACATAAAGACCGGACAGGGAACAGAGCACCGCCCGCAACGCT
>JBIODO010000193.1:0-7961 GCA_044445225.1 Burkholderiales bacterium | reverse complement strand
TTGAGCCTGGGCATGACCTTCGCATTTCTCGTCGTGTCACTGGGCGTCGTGGTGTGGATCTTCCGCACGGGCTACCGGCTCAAGGTCTGAATCTGCGCCTGGCGCCGCCCCCCACACCCGCCTCACACCATGAACAAGAGCCGTCTCACACGCTGCGCCGTCCGTGCCGTGGTCATGATCTGCGTCCTCGCCGGCTGCTCGGCGACGCCGACGGCGGAGCCGGCGCGCAACCAGAGTCTTTACGAGAGGCTCGGCGGCAAGGCGGCGATCGCGGCGATCGTCGATGACGCGATCGGCAACATCGCGGCAGACTCGCGCATCAATCAGCGGTTTCGCAACGCCGATGCACACCACCTGAAAGACAACCTGGTCGATTTCCTGTGCCTGCGCGCGGGCGGGCCGTGCGTCTATCGCGGCCGCAACATGGCGGACGCCCACGATGCGATGCACATTCGCGACGACGAGTTCGACGCACTCGTCCAAGACATCGCCAAATCATTCGACAAGTTCAAGGTGCCCGCCACCGAACGCGCCGAGGCCTTGGCAATCCTCAACCAGATGAAGAGCGCAATCGTCGGGCATTGAGCCGGGATTCGGGCCTGCGGCCTCGGGGATCTCCTGCGCGGCCCTTCGCGTTCGCGCGGTTACGGGGTGCCTATCCCCGGCCCGAAACGATCGAGCTTCAGCTTGCGAAGGAGCGCGACAAAGCGTGGCTCCCCACGCAAGCTGGCCGGAAAGCGCGTGTCGTCCTTCAAATAGATGAGCCGCGTATCGTGGGACACGAATGCCCGATCCAACGCATCCAGCGCAGGCACCACTTCACCCAATGCCGCATGCAGGGCCGCCAGCGAAGTGGGTGCCACGTAGCGCGTTTGCGCCAGGCTCAGCATCTGATTCAGGATCTCGCGCGCCTCTTCGCGCTGGCCGCGGCGCGCGAGGTACACACCGAGCAAGGCACCGGCGCGCGAGTTGTCGGCCAGCATCACGCCACGCCGCAGCGCGGCAATGGCTTGCTCGGGCTGCTGCTCGGCAAAGCGCAGCAGACCCAATGTGCTGTGCGCGAGCCAGAAGTTTGGGGCGATTTCTAATGCATGATTCAGCCGCGCGCGGCCCTCGTCGCGCCGGCCCGCCTCGATCAGGAACCGCGCCTCCAGGGTATTGAGCACGGGCGACATCGGATCGAGTTCACGCGCCGCGCGCATGTGCGCAAATCCTTCATCGGGTCGGCCCAGCGTCGACAACAACAACAGCGCCAGGCCGAAGTGCGCCACGCTCACATTCGGGTTGGTTGCGAGCGCACTTCGGAATTCGCGTTCGGCGGCCGGCCAATCAAAGTCGAACCAATAGAGCTTGAAGGCCCCTTCGGCACGGGCTTCGGCCAGGTTCGGGGCGATGGCCAGCGCCCGCTGCACGGCAAGTTGGGCCGGCTCGAACACTGCTGACGGCTCATCGTCGGCGCCGAACAACCTGCGCCGGTGGGCCTCGGCCAGGCCGACCCAGGCCAGGGCGTAATCCGGGTCGAGAGCCAGCGCGCGGTTGTACAGGGCCAGGCTCTTGCGCAGGCCGTCGGCACGCCCATCCTGGACGAGCCGACCTGCGGCAAGGTAGAGCTGGTAGGCCTCAATGTTGCGGGTTCCACCCGCATCGGTCAGCGGCGCGCGGGTGCCGGCGCCGACTTCGAGGCTGGGGGCGAGCTCGCGCGCCACGCGCGTGGAGATCAAGTCCTGCACGTCGAACACCCCGGTGAATTTTTCGTCGAAGCTGCCGCTCCATGTGGCAGCGCCGTCGGCTGCACGAAGCAGGCGCGCGGTCACGCGCAGCTGGTCACCGCGTCGCTGCAATGAGCCGTCGACGATCCACGCCACGTCGAGATCGTGCGCCGCGCGCAACGGATCCTGATCGGTCCCCGCATATCGGCGCACCGATCCGATCGAGCGCACAACGAGCCCCGGCACTGTGGACAGCCGCGCAATCAAGCTATCGGCCATGCCCACCTCGAGCAGCTCGTCGCGAGCATCCGATGCCAGCGGCTTGAAAGGCAAGATCGCCAGGGTCGAGAGGTGGCCTGCAGTGTCGGCAGGCGATGCTCGGCGCGACACCCACAACCCCATGCCTGCGAAACCGATGACGACACCTGTCGTCAGTGCGTAACGCAACAGGCGACGCTTGTCCGACACAGGCTGAACCGTTGGCTCGGCTTGCGATGCGGATTCGGTCGCGGCGGTTTGCGATCGCTCGGGCGCTGGTGAATCCGCGAGCTCGGTGACCGTGGCGATGAACCGAAAGCCGCGCCGTGGCACGGTCTGGATGTAGCGACTGTCGTGGGAGTCGTCGCCGAGCTCGCGCCTCAGACCGGAGATGACCTGGCTCAGGCTGTTGTCCTCGACGACAAGACCTGGCCACAGCGCCTGCATCAGGGCCTCTTTGTCGAGCAGCGCGCCGGCGTTTTCGACCAACAGCAGCAACGCGCCAAACAACCGAGGCGTGAGGTTCAGGGCGCTGCCGTCGCGCCGGCGCACTCGCTGCTGTGAGGGCTCCAGAACGAAATCACCGAACGCATAACGTAGCGACGGGCTCATGGGTGTGATTTCAGACTTCTTCAGAGATGTTTCATATCCCGCAAATGACTTCCGGCGCCATCCAAACGATTGTGACGCCATCAGGTCGCGTCCCGGAGGGCGAACATGAAACAGAGCCAACGCAAGAGCCATCTGGCCGCAGCACTTGTGCTGTTCGCCGGCATCACGATCGCCTCATGTGGCGGTGGCCAGGACGAGAGTGCGGTGGTCGCCGATACAAACGCCTGCACGCCGGCCGACAGCCCGCTGTGCCGCGGCAAGGCGAACTTCCACGACCGCGCGCTTGCGGGTCTGGGGGGCAATGGGCGAGCGTGTTCCGACTGCCACATGGATTCCGAGAACTTCCAGCTGACGCCGGCCGCCGCGCAGACGAGGTTTGCACAGATGACCGCAACGGGCGTCGACGACCCACTGTTCCGCGCAATAGACGCCGATGACTTCCGGGTCAACGGCGCGGCCGCGCACGACTTCACCAACCTGACGCAAAACGGCCTGGTTCGCGTCACCATCCCGCTGCCCGCCAATGTGAAGCTGCTCGACTGCGGAGCGACGGTGCCGTGCCCGGCATCGGCGCTGCCGACCAGCGAGGCGGTGGCCGACGTCTGGAGATCGACTCCTTCGATCTTCGACGTCAACATCACCGGCCCCGACGGCGGCGCTCCCGCGGCGCCGCGAGGGCCGAACCCGAGCGGCGGTTACCAGCTCGACGGGCGCATCGACACGCTGCAGAACCAGGCACTCGGCGCGCTGCGCAACCATGCGGGGATCACGGTCGACCCGCCGGCAAGCTTCCTCGACGACCTCGCGGCCTTCCAGAAAGCGCAATTCTCCTCACCGAGCGTGAAGGTCCTGTCTGAGGCCATCGCTGCAGGCACGAGCCCGTTGCCCGATCCCGACCCCGCGCTGGACGCTCTGGAAACGGCGGGCAAGGCGGTCTTCAACCGGTCTTGCGCCCAGTGCCACGGCAACCAAGGCAGCCATCCGAGCGGCAGCACACCGATGCTGCAAGGCACGCAGGGCACGGCGACCGCCATCGTCCGCTACCACAACATTTCCTCCGCATGCCCCAGGCCGGTCGACAACGTCAATCCGCCGCGCTATTTGTTCGCCGCATGCAGCCCGAGCCAGATGAAAAATGTGCGGACCTACGAGATCACCAACAGCGGCGTCGCGCCGAGCGGCACGCCTTGCGGCGGCGCTGCCCCCCAGCCCGCCTGCGTCACCCGAATCACGACGTCGGACCCGGGCCGCCTGCTCTTCACCGGCTACCCGCTCGCCGGTGGCCAGGGCGACATCCAGGCGATGGACAACCCCAGTCTGCGCGGGATCAGCCGCACCGCGCCGTACTTCAGCAACAACACCGCGGCGACGCTCGAAGAGGTGATCGAGCACTACAAGCAGTTCTTCAAGCGCGTGCAGGTGCAAGCCCCGACCGCCCCTCTGCTCACCACACAGCCAGGCATCACGCCTCCGGTCATCGACCGTCCGTTCACCGACACTGAGATTCCGGCGCTGCTCGCATACCTGCGCAAACTCTGAACCACCCGCCGATCACTCCGCGGTGATCTTGCGATCGGCGATCACCTTGCCCCATGTCATGGACTCTTCGGTGATGGTGCGCGCGAGCTCGTCGCGCGTGCCGGGCGCAGGCAACAAGCCGGCGCGCGTCAACTCGTCGGACACCTCGGGCGACTTGAGCGCCTTGACCAGCTCCTCGTTCCAGCGATCGAGCGTCGGCACGGGCGTCTTGCCCGGCGCGACGAAGGCGTACCAGTTGGTGGCGCTGAAGCCTTTGAGGCCGGCCTCCGACACCGTGGGCAAGTCGGGCAGGAACGGCGCGCGCTGCAGCCCCGTGGTGGCCAGCGGGATCAATCGGCCGGCGGTGATGTACGGGCCGGCCGTCGACATGGTGGCGAAGTACGCCGAGATGCGGCCCGCCAGCAGCTCGTTCATTGCCGGCGCACCGCCCTTGAACGGAATGTGGACGATCTCCACGCCGCCCATCGCATTGAACAACTCACCGGCCAGATGTGACGCCGAGCCCACGCCGGTTGAGCCGTAGTTGAGCTTGCCTGGGTTCTTCCTGGCCAGCGCCATGAACTCGGCAAAGGTCTTCACGCCCAGCGACGGCGGCACCACCAGCACGTTGGGAAAGTTCATGCCCATCGTCAACGGCGCCAGGTCTTTCTCGGGGTCGTAGCGCAGCTTGGTCAGGTGCGGCGCGATCGACAGCGGCCCCACCGACCCGAGCAGGATGACCGAGCCATCGGTTGCCGCGCGCGCCACGAGTTCGTGCGCGATGTTGCCGCCGGCGCCCGGCTTGTTGTCAACCACCACGGTGGTGGCCAGGTTCTCGGTCAGCTTCTTGGCGACGATGCGCGCCGCGTGGTCGGCCGCACCGCCAGCCTCGAAGCCGACCACGATGGTGATCGGCTTCTTCGGAATGTCCTGCGCCATGGCGATGCCCGAGACCGCGAGCGCGGCTGCCGCGATGGCGATGAGACGTCGTCTGCTCACGAGAGTGCCTCCTGTGGCCAAGCGTGTCGGTTCAATGCCATGTCCGCCATCGTGTCACGCCGCGCGCGCTTGGCCATCGGCGCCGACCCTGGCGCACTTAGCGCGCGATGCGTCGCGCCTCCACGTAGAACCGCTTCTCGTGCGCCTCGCCCATCGAGAACGTCTTGCGCGGCGTGGGCCCTTCGTGCACCACACGGCGCATCAGGTCGCTCTTGCCGATGCCTGCGAGGTGCACGCCCACGTTGCCGGCTTGCTGCGCCAGCCGCTCGAGCGCCTCGTCGCCGTGCACGTAGTCCACCTCGCGGGCACCCCCTTGCGCGATGAAGCCGTCGATGAACGGTTGCCAGGTGCCCACGGCCAGGGTGGACGGCGGCTCGGCGATCTCGACCACGCTGCAGCGCGTGCCGGGCCCAATGAGCCCCGCGGTCTGGCACGGGCCGCGTGCGGCGGCCACGCGCTCGCGCATCGCCGCAGCCGACGGCACGTCGGTGCACGACACGCGCGCGCCGAACGCCTGCTTGAGCGCCTGCCGTACATCGGCCGTCACGCCGAACAGGAGGCGATGGATCGCTGCGAAGTCGAGCGCGGGGTCGTGGATGTTCACCACCTCCACCAGTGCGTAGCGGCTGGGGTGGTCCATGCCCACTGTGGCCTTGGCGCTCTCCCAGATCGACTTGGCGGTGGCCAGCGAGTGGTTGCCGTCGCCCATCGCGAACAGCATCACCGGGGTGCCGGTCGGCACGCCGTAGCGCTCCGCAAACCCGCGTGGATCGGCCAGCGCGTGCAGCGCCTGCACCGCACGCGCGCTGTGCGCATCGTCCACGGCATGGCCGGCGACATGGCCGCCGCCGCACATCAGTTCGGTCTCATAAAGCTGCGGTAGCGCGCCGCGCGCGGCGGCCAACGGCTCGATCACCGTGCCGTCGGGGTCGTCGATCAGCACCAGGATGTGCGGCAACTCCAGCTCGGCGCCGCGCCGCACTGCGATGCGCGGCGCCAGGCGCGCCACCATCGTGCCCTCAGTGGGGCGGATCAGGCTCGTGGAGGCGCTGCTGTAGTCGTAGTGCTCGAGGTCGAGCTCCAGCATCAGCCCGCGGCGCGTACGCCCGCTCACCGTGCGCTCCACGTACACCGCACCTGTGCGCTCGACGAACAAACCTTCGGCCAGGTAGCGGCGCATCGTCTCTTGGATGCGGCGGATGCACGCCGGCGCATCGGCCGCGCCCAGGTAGACCTCGGGAAAGATCAGGTGCAGCGTGGACGGTGCATCACCCACCTCTTGCGCCACCTGCTGCCAGTACTCCGGCTCCGAGGTGTGCTGGTCGCAGGCGATCACGGCCCACTTGCGCAGATCGATGCGCGGGCGCGGCAGACAGATGTGTGGCAGCCGAAAACCCCTGTGAGCGTCCATGGTCGCGCGAGCCCGCGGTGAAAGGTGCCGATGGTACCGGCCTCGTCAGCGCGACCCTGCAGGTTCGGCCCGCAGATTGACGCACGGCCCATCCCGCGCGAACCAGCCGTGCCACTGACTTTGAGGATGCGCAAAACCAACCTCGGGCGGTGCGGCTAGCATCGACCCAGAGGGGAGATGAGCGATGCGTGCGACCGATCGGCGAGCCTGGGTCCGGTGGTGCGTCGGGGGCTTGGCCCTGCTGCCCAGCGAGCCTTGATCGTCATCGACGTGCCCACACATAGCACTGCAATGCAGTCAGCCACCCGTCCAGCCGCCGTTGCCGGCACCTTCTACCCGAGTGATCCGGATCAGTTGCGCGGCGCCGTGGTCCGCCTTCTCGCAGCGGCCGATGCGTCTGCGGCCGGTGGAGCTGATCGCCCGCCCAAAGTGCTTGTGGCGCCGCATGCGGGCTATGTCTATTCGGGCGATGTGGCCGCGCTGGCCTATGCGCCTCTGGCCCGTTGGCGCGGGCGCATCACCCGCATCGTGCTGCTCGGCCCCGTGCACCGGGTGGCCGTTCAGGGCCTGGCGGCACCGACGGTCACCGCTTTCGAAACGCCGCTCGGCCGCGTGCCGCTCGACCGGGATGCGCTGGCTGGCCTGCGCGGTCTGCGCCAGGTGGTATGGACCGACGTGCCGCACGTGCAGGAACATTCGCTGGAGGTGCAGTTGCCGTTCCTGCAAAGCGTGCTCGGCGGCGGCTTCACGCTGGTGCCGCTGGCGGTGGGCCAGGCCAGCCCGCCCGAGGTGGCCGAGGTGCTCGAGCGGCTGTGGGGCGGTGACGAGACGCTGATCGTGATCAGCTCCGACCTGTCGCACTACCTGCCTTACGCGCAGGCACAGGCCCGCGACCACAGCACGGTGCAGCGCATCCTGCAATTCGCCACCGACCTTCGCGGCGAAGAGGCCTGCGGCGCAGCGCCGCTCAATGGCGCGCTGCTGCTGGCGCACCGCCACGGCCTGGCGCCGCGCCTGCTGGGTCTGCGCAATTCGGCCGATGCTGCCGGCATGTCGCGCGCCGACCGCGACCGCGTGGTCGGCTATGGCGCGATCGCGTTCGACCACGGGCCCACAGCCGTTGGCAAGGACGACGACGACGCACTGGGTCGCTCGCTGGTGACCACCGCGCGGCAGACCATCGCCCGGGCGCTGGGCCTGAATGCTTCGCTGGCCGAGGCGACGGCCGATCACCCGGCCTTGCGCCGTCCCGGCGCCACCTTCGTCACGCTGCACAGCGCGGACGGCCAGCTGCGCGGTTGCGTCGGACGGCTCGAGGCCACCCGCCTGCTGGTCGACGACGTGCGCGCCAATGCGCTCGCCGCGGCCTTCGAAGACAGCCGCTTCGCGCCATTGCGCGCCCACGAGTGGCCGGGCTTGCAGGTCGAGGTGTCGCTGCTCGACCCGGCCGAACC
>JBIODO010000192.1:0-8002 GCA_044445225.1 Burkholderiales bacterium | reverse complement strand
CTCGTACAGCGCGGCAGGGTCGAGCGAGAAGTAGTTCGGACCGCCGTAGGGATCTTGCAGCGGCAGGTAGTTGGCGATCATCGTCACGTAGCCCGGGCGATTGGGCTCGTAACTCGAGAACATGTAGAAGTCGGTGCCGTCGACCTTGGGACGAGTCGTGATGTACGGCGCCTCACGGTGACTGGATGCATGCGCGGGCACGAGCGCGGCACCCGCGGCGGCACCCAGCACGGCCGCTGCGATCGGTAGCAGGCGCGCGCGAGTCTGAAACGTTGCGATCATGGGAGGGTCCTCGAAAGCGAGTTGACATCGGCTCTGCGACCACCGGCCACAGGGCTGCAGGACCACCGAAGCTTTTACCCGCCACGATGAGTCTGGGGCCGTGTTACGCGGCCTCGTTTGGAATGGATGCAGCGCATGCGCGCCGCGAACGAGCGAGCGGATCGAGCCGCTCGCGCGACAGCGCTTGCGCTAAGGCAGCGCTTCGGCGTCCACCGACGGTGCGGTCACGAGTCGTTCGAACACGTCGGCCAGGCGCTGGCTCTCGGTCAGCGCCACGCGCCAGGCACGCATTCGCGCATCGGCGTCGTCACCATAGGCCTTGAAGTCGCCGCGATCGGGCAGCTTGCCGCCGGGAAGCGTGGCCACCCACGACGGCTGTGGCACCAGCAGCACCACGTTGTCGAGCCGCGCGCTGGCGCGGTGGCGGCGCTTCAACGGCTTGTCGAGCCAACCGGGCACCAGCGTGGGCTGGAAGTGCGGCAGCAGCACCAGGCCTTCGCCCAGGCTCGCATAGTCCAGGTGCATGTGGTAGTCGGTGATGCCGCCATCCCAATAGGCACCGCGCGGCGCGCCGGCGATGTCGTGCACCGCGTCGAGCCAGAACGGAATCGAGCAACTGGCGAGGATCGCCGGTGCGAGATTGCCCGCATTCAATGGCACCCGATGCGTTGGGTACTCGTGCAGTGCCAACGGCAACGCATCGCGCGCGTCGGAGAACACCACCCGATCAAGCAGCCAGCCCATCGCTTGCCGGTGCAGCAGATTGGACGCGAACGCAGCGAAATACCCCAGCGGTGTGCGGATGCGCCCTTCCCGCGCCAGCAGGCCCTTGCCACGGCTGGTGAACACGTGCAGGCGTCGCATCGGGTGCGACAGCACCTCCGTCTCGCGACCGCCGAAGCGGCGCTGCAAGGCCTCGCTGAACACCGCGCTCACATGGCTGGGCGCGGGCGCGCGCCCGGGTTCGTGCTCGTAGCGCTGCGCAATGTAGTCCTCGGCCATTTCGGCCAGCGCCGCGTCGGCATCGAGGCGGCACGCGCACGCCATGCGCCAGGCGCCGATCGACGCGCCCAGCAGGTGCACCGGTTGCACGTGGCCTTGCAGCCAGTGGCCGAACACGAAGCGATCGAGCGGGTTGAGCATCAGGCCCTTGGGCCCGCCAGCAGCGCCGGCCACCGCGCGCACGTCGGTGGCGCGCAAGCCTCGCTCGCGCAGCTGCGTGCGGGCACGCGGCCCGGCCAGCACGCGCAGCGCGCGCGGCGGCTCAGCGTGCACGCAATGCCGCGCGCAACTGCGCTCCCATCTCGGGCACGTCTTTCAGCGGATCGGTGGGATTGCGCTGCTGCAACACGTCTTCCATGCGCGTCTGCACCGAGCCCAGCGCCTTTGGGTGGCTGTAGATGTAGAAACGATCATCGCGCACCGCATCGATCACGAACTGCGCCACCCTCGCCGCCGTCACCTTGCCGCTGCCCACCGCCTTGTCGGTCATCGCCTGTGCGATCAGCTGGCTGCGTGTCGGCTGGGTCGCGGGGTTGGCGAGTTCCTTGGGCCGGTTGCGGCCGCTCTGGCCAATGCCGGTGGCCACGAAGAACGGACACAGCACATGCGCGCGCACCTGGTCGCTGACCAGCGACAAGTCCTGATACAGCGTCTCGCTCATCGACACCACGGCATGCTTGCTGACGTTGTACACACCCATGTTCGGCGGGTTCACCAGGCCCGCCATCGACGCGGTGTTGATCACGTGCCCTTCGTAGCCGCTGTCGCGCTCGGCGGCCGCGAGCATCAACGGCGTGAACACGCGCACGCCGTGCGCCACACCCATCAGGTTGACGCCCAGCACCCATTCCCAATCGGCCAGTGTGTGTTCCCAGATCAGGCCGCCGGCGCCGACGCCGGCGTTGTTGAACACCAGGTGCGGCACGCCAAAACGCTTGACCGCCGCTGCGGCCATCGCTTCGACCTCGGCGGCGCGCGACACATCCAGCTTGAACGGCAGCACCGGCGCACCGAGCGCGGCCAACTCGTGCTCGGCACGCGCCAGCGCATCAGCCTGCACGTCGGCCGCCACGATGTTCATGCCGCGCTGCGCGCACAGGCGCGCCAGCTCCAGCCCGAAGCCCGAGGCCGCGCCGGTGATGACCGCGGTGTCGCCGCGGCCCAAATGCTTGTCGCTCATCGAATCGTCCTCATCGAATCAAGTGGTCAATGCGGCATCGCTCGTGCGATCAACGCGTCCAAGGGTGCGCCGGCCGCCAACAATCCGAATGCACCCCCGCCGCCGATCTGGTCGCCCAGCCGCGATGCGCAAAAGGTGTCAAACACTTCGGCTGGCGCATGCTGCTTCAGCAGCGCCGCCTGCACGACGATCGCCACGTCGCGCGACAGACGGCGCGCAGCCATCTCGTCGGTGGTGCCGTCCACGCGTGACGGCAGGCTCTCGGCCAGCCGGTCAAAGCCGGCGTGGGCGCCACGCGCCGGCGCCAGCTCGTGCATCAGCGCGTCGGCCACCGGGCCGGTGCGCAGCGCGCGCAGCAGGTCGAGCGCCATGATGTTGCCGGCGCCTTCCCAGATCGAGTTGACCGGCATCTCGCGGTACACGCGCGCCATCGCGCCCTCGCCGTGCTCCTCGACGTAGCCGTTGCCGCCCAGGCACTCCATCGCCTCCTGCGCGAACAGGCTGCCGCGCTTGCAGATCCAGAACTTGGCGATCGGGGTCAGCACGCGGCGAATCAGTGCTGCGTGGCCGCTCGCGTCATTGCCGTTCTCGCTGTGGTCGAGCGCGCGCGCCAGGCGCAGCGCCAGCGCGGTGGCAGCCTCGCTTTCGAGCGCCAGATCGGCCAACACGTTCTTCATCAGCGGCTGTTCGATCAGCGCCTTGCCGAACGCGCGGCGCTCGGCGCAGTGGTGCAGCGCCAGCACCAGCGCCTGGCGCATCAGGCCCGAGGTGCCAAGCGCGCAGTCCAGGCGCGTGATCGCACCCATCGCCAGGATCTGTGGCACACCGCGCCCTTCTTCGCCGACCAGCCACGCCGCCGAACGATCGAACTCGACCTCGGAGCTGGCGTTGGCCTTGTTGCCGAGCTTGTCCTTCAGGCGCTGGATGCGCAGCACGTTGGCGCTGCCGTCTGGCAGCCAGCGCGGCAGGAAGTAGCAGCTCAATCCCCCCGTTGCCTGCGCGAGCACGAGGAAGGCGTCGCACATCGGCGCCGAGAAGAACCACTTGTGGCCGGTGACGCACACGCGCGAGCCCCACGCGTCATGTCCGTCGGGCTCGGCACGCGTGGTGTTGGCGCGCACGTCCGAGCCGCCCTGCTTCTCGGTCATGCCCATGCCGAGCGTGACCGCGGTCTTGTGCGCCATCGGCACGAAGCGCGCGTCGTACTGCGTGCCGGCAATGCGTGTGCGCCACGCCTCGTACAGCGGCGCGTTGGCGCGCAGCGCCGGCGTCACCGCGTAGCTCATCGACACTGGGCACAACACCGAGGGCTCGGCCTGCGTCGACAAGATGAAGCCGGCCGCGCGCTCGATGTGCGCGCCCGCGCCACGCGACCACGGCGTGCCGTGCAGGCCGTGGCGCAACGCGCCGCCCAGCAGCGCGTGATAGCTGGGATGGAACTCCACCTGGTCGATGCGATGGCCGAAGCGGTCATGCGTGTGCAGCTCCGGGGTGTTCACGTTGGCCAGGCACGCGTGCATCACCGTTTCTGCGGACCCCGCCTCGGCGCCCAGCGCCGACAGCGCCTTGGCGTTGAAGGTCGGCAGGTTGAATTTCAGCGCGTCGCGCAGCGCGCGATCGGTGTCGAACAGATTGACGTCGACCAACGGCGTGCTCTGGTTGACGACCTCGTGGGTGCCCAGATTCATGTCGCACTCCTTCGCATGTCCACGTGCGGGATGCCGTCGTCGAGATACTCATCCGACACCGTCTGAAAGCCATGATGCCCATAAAAGCGCTGCAGGTGCGCTTGCGCACTGATGCGGATGGCCTGCTGCGGCCACTGCGCCGTGCAGCGCGCGATGCCCTCTCGCACCAGTTCATGGCCCGTGCCCTGACCGCGCAGTCTTGCGTCGACCACGACACGACCGATCGACGGCTCGCTGAACTTCACGCCGGGATCCAACACTCGCAGGTAGGCCAGCAGCACCCCGGCATCATCGCGTCCCAGCAGGTGCCACGCCTGGCGGTCGGCCCCGTCGGGATCGAGGTAAGGGCCCTGCTCGAGGATGAACACCCGGGCGCGCAGCGCCAGCATGTCGTATACCCCATCGACACCCAGGTTCTCGAAGCGTTGCCAGCGCCACGACAACGACATTCAGATCAGCTTCACCAGTTGCTTGCCGAAGTTGCGGCCCTTGAGCAATCCAATGAAAGCCTGCGGTGCGCTCTCGATGCCCTGCGCCACCGTCTCGCGGTATTTCAACGTGCCGTTGGCGACGCGCTCTCCCAGCTCGGCAAGCGCCGGCGGCCACTGCGGCATGTGCTCGCTGACGATGAAGCCCTGCACCTTCATGCGATTGAGCAGGATCAACTGCGGTGCAGCCATCGGAATCGGCTCGCCGTTGTAGCCCGAGATCATTCCGCACATCGCGATGCGCGAGAACGCATTCGCGTTTTGCATCACGGCGTCGAGGATCGCACCGCCGACGTTCTCGAAATAGCCATCGATGCCCTTGGGGCACTGCGACTTCAACGCCGCCGCGATCGCCGCCGCACCGTCGAGCCGCTTGTAGTCGATGCAGGCATCGAAGCCGAGCTCGCGCACGACGTAGTCGCACTTGTCTGCACCGCCGGCGATGCCCACCGCGCGGCAGCCGCGCGCCTTGGCGAGTTGCCCGACCGCGCTGCCCACCGCGCCGCTGGCTGCGCTGACGACGATGGTCTCGCCCTCCTTCGGCTCGATGATCTTCGTCAACCCCACCCACGCGGTGACACCCGGCATGCCCACCGCGCCGAGATAGGCCGACAGTGACACGCGCGAGGTGTCGACCTTGCGCAGCACGCCCGGTTGACCGGCGGCCACCACCGAGTACTGCTGCCAGCCGCCATAGCCGACCACCTTGTCGCCCGCCTTGTAGTCGGCATGGCGCGACTCAACCACCTCGCCGACGGTGCCGCCAACCATCACCGCGTCGATCGCTTGCGGCTGCGCGTAGCTCTTGCCATCGTTCATGCGGCCGCGCATGTACGGGTCGAGGCTGAGGTAGTGGTGGCGCACCAGCACCTCGCCGTCTTTCAGCGCCGGAAGATCGACTTGCTCGAGCCTGAAGTTCTGGGGCGTCGGCTCGCCGGTGGGGCGCGACGCCAGCACGAAACGTTGGTTGATGGTCATGATCACTCCGTTGTGGGGGTGGTGCGGCGCTGAACTTTGAGCCCGCCCTTGGACGAGGGCAGCGCGCGCAAATACTTGAATGTGCCGGTCGCATGAGCGCACAGCTGCCCGCCTTCGTCGAACACCGAGGCTTCGCAGAACGCCAGCGTCGACGTGCGGTGCAGCAGCGAGCCCGCCGCGCGCAGCTTGCCTTCGGCGGGGCGCACGAAGCTGGTCTTCATCTCGATGGTGGCCACTCCGACACGATCGGTCGACGCATTGGGCTGCACGCTGCGGGCGGCCTGAGCCATCGCCACATCGAGCATCGTCATCAGCACGCCACCGTGCGCCACGTCCCACGAGTTGAGGTGGGCCTGTGCCAGGTCGACCCGCAGCTCGGCCTTGCCGTCGGCGGCACCGTGCAGCTCCAGACCCAGCTCCTCGACGAATGGGATGCGGATTGGAAACGGAATGCGCTGGCTCGACATCGCAACGCGGTCTCGATCAGCCGCCCGTCACACACGACACGCCGCCGTCGACCGCCAGGATCTGCCCGGTGATGTGCTTGCCGGCAGCCGAGGCGAACAGCAGCGCCGCGCCCTTCAGATCGTCGTCGTCGCCGATGCGGCGCAGCGGCGCATGCGAGGCCAATTCCTTCTCGCCGATCGTCTGCAGGGTGTAGCGGGTCATCTTGCTCGGAAAGAAGCCCGGCGCGATGGCGTTCACGGTGATGCCGTGTTCGCCCCACTCGGCAGCCAGCACGCGCGTGAAGTTGACCACCGCACCTTTGCTGGTGTTGTAGGCCACCGTGTCCATGCCCGGCGGGTTGCCGCCGAGGCCCGCGATCGACGCGATGTTGATGATGCGGCCTCGCTTGCGCGGAATCATGCTCGCCTTGCCGATCGCCTGGCTGAACACGAAGATGCTGCGCACATTGAGGTTCATCACCTTGTCCCACGCCTCCAACGGGTGGTCCTCGGCCGGCGCGCCCCAGGCCGCGCCCGCGTTGTTGACCAGGATGTCCACTTGACCGAGACGCTCGAGCGTCTCGCTGCAGACCTTGTGCACCTGCGCCGGGTCGCTGGCGTCGGCCGCGATCCAGCGCGTGTCGATGCCCTTGCCTTGCAGGTGCGCGGCGGCCTCCTCGAGGTCGCCGGCCTTGCGCGAGGTGAGCATGATCTTGGCGCCGGCCTCGCCGAGCGCCTCGGCGATCTGCAGCCCAAGGCCGCGCGAGCCGCCCGTGACCAGCGCGCGCTGGCCGGTCAAATCGAAGAGTTGCTGCACGGGGGTGGACATTCATCTTCTCCTTGGGTCAGAACCATTCGTCGCGCATCTCGCGGCACACCGGATCGCGCGCGTTCACCACCGCCAGCCAGGCCGTGACCTGCGGCAGTTCGTAGGCATAGAAGTAGCGCATCGCCTGCAACCGGCCGGCCCTTGCCTCGGCCGCACCGCGCGCGCCGTCGGCGGCCAGGCCGAGTTCGAGCCAGATCCACGCAATGACCATGTGGCCGAACGCGCGCATGTAGGGCATCGCGTTGGTCAACGCATCGTCCGGGTCCGCGCCGGACCAGGCCGCGCGCGTGGCGGCAGCCACCGCCTGCAGCGCGGCGGCCAGCGCCTGCGCGTGCGGTGCCAGACTCTTGTTTTGCAGCGCACGCTCGACGCTGGTTTGAATGCGGGCGCCGAGCAGCTTCAGGCCGGCACCATCGTCCATCACCACCTTGCGGCCCAGCAGGTCTTGTGCCTGGATGCCGTGCGTGCCTTCGTGGATCATGTTCAGGCGGTTGTCGCGCCAGTACTGCTCGACCGCGAAGTCGCGCGTGTAGCCGTAGCCGCCGTGCACCTGGATCGCCAGGCTGTTGGCCTCGAGGCACCACTCGCTCGGCCAGCTCTTGACGATCGGCGTCAGCACCTCGAGCAGCAACGCGGCCTGCCTGGCCGCCTCGCCGCTGCCGGTGTGCTGCTCGTCAACCAGTTGGGCGCAATACAGGCACAGCGCCAGGCCGCCTTCGACGTACGCCTTCTGCGCCAGCAGCATGCGCTTGACGTCGGCGTGCTCGATGATGCGCACCGGCGGTTTCGCAACGTCTTTGCCCGCGGGCCCACCCGCGCCGCCAAGCGCGGCCTTCTGCATCAACCGCCCCTGCGCGCGCTCACGTGCGTACTGCAGGCTCGCCTCGTACCCGGCATACCCGAGCATCGTCGCGCCGAGCCCGATCGCGATGCGCGCCTCGTTCATCATGTGAAACATGCAGCGCAGGCCCTCGCCGGGCTTGCCCACGCGGTAGCCCACGGCGCCGGAGCCGGCGCCGTCCAAGCCACCACCGCTTGAGCCGCGCACCGGGAACTTGCCCTCGCCGAAGTTCAGCAGCGTGTTCGGAATGCCGCGGTAGCCGAGCTTG
>JBIODO010000191.1:0-8008 GCA_044445225.1 Burkholderiales bacterium | reverse complement strand
GCGCAGATCCGCATCGACGAACTCGACGATCTGTTCGATTCGACGCGCCCGCGGGCGCCGTTCGCGCCGTAGCCGGCAAGGGCGACCCGCGCTCGGGGCACCGGCGCCGCGGCCGCCCGCGCGCCGCCCGTGGCTGTGCCTGCGGCGCTGTCGCTCGAAACAGCGACGCAATGATGGCCACGTCACGCCACGCGTAACAGCTGCGGCGTATGCACGCGGTGCGATGTCACGCCGCGCGTCCACCGCACCGAGGTGCGAGCGCACCGCCGCGCCGCGTTCGCCAAGTTTCGCGCGCTTTACTGCGGTTACGGCCCGTCGCGCACTCGAGCTTTCTTTTGAACGGCCGATGACGTGTGAACCCGGCCCTCGCTCGCGAAAAAAGTGGCGCCATCGGCGCGCGACGACACGCGAGAAGCCATCCACGCAGCGGCCGGGCCTTCAGAGAGGTCGGCCATGTGTCGCGCAGTCGCGCTCGTTGTTGTCTTGTGGTTCTCGGGGTCGGCGGTTCACGCCGGCACGGTGCCGCCGGTGGTCGCGCCGACCGTGGCCGAGCTCGATGCCGACCCCGCGCCGTTGCCGAAGTGGCTGGACCCGCCGCGCCAGTTGATGATCCAGCTGCCCGGCTTGAGCCATCACTTCGACGAGCCCACCGACAGCCATGGGCATCCGATCCCCGGGCGCGAGTTCAACGAGCGCAACTGGGGCATCGGCATCCAGATCGAGCGCGCGATGACGGGTGACTGGGACCAGTGGGTCACCAAGGCGTCGTTCGGCGTGATGAAGGACAGCCTCGATGCGATGGGCGTGTACGCCGGCTACACCTGGCAAAAGCGCCTGCTCGATAGCGAGTCGTACTCGGTGGACCTCGGCGGCGGCGCGTTCCTGTTCTACCGCACGCTGCAGTTCGACGGCCCGCACCTGTGGATTCCGGCCGTGCTGCCGGTCCTGTCGGCCGAGCACAAGGGTCTGCGCCTGGGCATCAACCTGGTCGCCGTGCCGCGCGTGCAGTTTAGCGGCGGCACCATGCCTGGCGTGATCTACCTGCAGTTCACCAAGGCGTTCTGACGCAGCCGGAGTCCTAGCGCATACAGGTCGCGCCACACCGGCCGGCGTACGATGGCGCGCGCGGCGGCCTGTCGGCTGCCAGGCCACCGGAGCACGATCATGACCACCCGCGGCTTTGTGGTGTCGCATGCCGAGGGCGCGCGCTTCGAGCGCGGCCTGCGCGCGTTCTTCGAGTACCGCGATCTCGGCATCGCGCAGGCCACCGAGGGGCGCGTGGTGGCGCACGTGATCCGCGCCGCCGCGGGCACCGAGTTCTCCAGCCAGCCGCATTGGCACGAGACGACGTTCCAGCTGGTCTACGTGCTGAAGGGCTGGGTCGAGTTCGAGTACGAGGGCCAGGGGCGTGTGCGACTCGAGGCCGGATCGTGCGTGCACCAGCCACCGCAGATCCGCCATCGCGAGATCGGCCACAGCGCCGATCTCGAACTGCTCGAGATCGTGATGCCCGCCGACTTCAAGACGGTGGAGGTCGACAGCGTGTCCGCCGCGCAGCCGCAACGCAGTCCAGCGGCTGCGGCCTGAGGCATTCGGGCGATGGCACCGCATGCCAGGCTCACGCTGCGCGAACTGCGCGCGCGTGCGGTGCAGGTGCCGCTGCGTCTGCCACTGCAAACCAGCGGCGGCACCGTGCGCGTGGCGCCGCTGGCGCTGATCGATCTCGTCACCGAGGAGGGCGTGACAGGCCGCGCGTACCTCTTTTGCTACACGCCACTGGCGCTCAAGCCGGTGGTGCAGTTGCTGGAGAACCTGTCGGCATTTCTCAAGGGCGATGCGGTGGCGCCGCTGGACATCGACCAGAAGTTGCAGCGCAGCCTCCGGCTCTTGGGCGCCACCGGCCTCACCGCGATGGCGATGGCCGGCATCGACATGGCGGCATGGGACGCGCTGGCCCGCGCGGCCGCGATGCCGCTGGCGCGCCTGCTCGGTGGCACGCTGCGGCGTGTGCCCGCCTACAACAGTTGTGGCCTCGGCATCATCGGCGCGGCGCGTGCGTCCGCAGAGGCGGTTGAATTGATCGCGCCGGGTTTTACCGGCGTCAAGGTGCGGCTCGGTTATCCCGATCTGCACACCGACGTCGAGGTGGTGCGCGCGGTGCGGCGTGCGATCGGCGATAGCGTTCAGTTGATGAGCGACTACAACCAAGCGCTCAGCGTTGCCGAGGCCACGTGCCGCGTCGAGGCGCTGCGCGATGAAGGCCTGGCCTGGATCGAAGAGCCCACGCGCGCCGACGATCACGACGGCCACGCGCAGATCCGCCGCAAGGCGCGCGTGCCGATCCAGATCGGCGAAAACTGGTGGGGCCTGCACGACATGGCCAAGAGCATCGCCGCGGGCTCGTGCGACCTTGGCATGCCAGACGCGATGAAGATCGGCGGCGTCACCGGCTGGCTGCGGGCCGCCGCGTTGGCCGAGGCCGCGGGCATGCCGATCTCGAGCCATCTGTTCCCCGAGATCAGCGCGCACTTGCTGGCGGTGTCGCCGACTGCGCACTGGCTCGAGTATGTCGATTGGGCCGAGGCGATCCTGCAAACGCCACTGCGCATCGACGGCGGCGATGCCGTGATCCCCGATGGCCCCGGCACAGGCATCGAGTGGAACGACGACGCGGTGAAGCGCTTGCTCGCGAGTTGAAATGCTCCGTAGCCTGTTGCTGGTGGAACTTGGGGGCCGCGTCCGCGATCTCGGCGTCCTGCCGGTCGGCATCTCGTCAGCGGCGGGGCAGGCGCACCCGTGAAGTAAGGGTTTGCGCGCAGCGCGAACGAGGGCCTCGTTGAGAAGACGCGATACGCGTGGGCGATACTCGCTGCGCTCAAAGTACGCCGGCGTGCCCGCCGAGCGCGGAGGGGCAATCTATTTTGGGTAGCCGGAGGTCGGGCCAGACCGTGTGCCGGCGATGCCCGCCCAGTCGAATCATCGGAACAGTGGAGAGAACCATGTGCAAAGCGGATCGCGCGATCGTCTGTGTTGCCGTCGCGCTCGCTGGCATCGGGCCCGCGTTTGCCGGTGGCAAATCACATCCGCCACCGAATCCGGCGCCGCTTCCTCTCGAAGTCGTCGTGACGCCGACGTTGGCGACCATCACTCGCAGCCAAGCCGGCCTCACCACGTTCGCTCAGTACACGGTGAGCATTCGCAACCCCAACACCTGGGGGCTCGGGCTCATCCAGGGCAAGTTCACCGCGTCGACGAGCGTCTTGCCATCAGGTACAGGCATCGCGCCCTTCTTCTCGACGGACGACGCGGCGTGCACCAATCCGACGCCGACGTCGATCGATTGCACGGTGCCCGATCTGATCCCGGGTGCAAGCATCGCGCCCTTCACCGTGACGTTGACAGCGCCGACATTCACGCCACCCACCAATGGCGGGGAAATCGACTTCACGTATCAAAGCAGCGCGCGCTTCAACAAGGACAACGACTTCGACGCCGACGATCCGATCGTCTCCACGCCTGCGGCGACGGTGCCCACGGCACTGGCTGACCCTAACCCGAACACGGTGGCGACGGTGCTGCCATTGGCCACCGGCGGCACGGTCTTCACCGGCACCGAAGGCGGAGCCGCCACGTGCGATCAACCCTGGGTCAGCATCACGCAGGTGCCCAAAGCCGCCACGGTCAACCTGGACGTGAGCGCGGTGCCGGCCGACAAGCCGATCTGCGCCGCAGGGGCCTGCGAATTCTTCGCCACCCTCAAGATACCGGGCACGTTTGGGACCACCACGTCGCCACCCTCCGACCTTCTGGTCATCACACTGCGTCGGGATCGCTGCACGATCGAGGGTCGCGGGATCATCGGCAAGGCGCTGCAGATCCTCGACGAAAACGTCCTTTACAGAGGGGCCACGACGACGGGCGTCGAGGACACCCAGTACGTGAAGGTCCTGCCGTGCCGGATCACCGGTGGCCCGGTCGCGGCGACCGCGACCGCGCCCGGGAGGCCGTGCATCGCTGCGCGCAAGGTCTACACGATCTTCAATCTTCCGGACGTGCCGAACAAATGGGATTACTACGGCGATCACGAATGGACGATCTGGGCCAACGACAACGGCAGGTACGCCCAGTAGATCCGCCGGTTGTAGCGCTGGCTGCAAAGCGCTGCCCCCAGCGCGGATTGCTGCCAGTGCCGCATCTCAGTCTGCAGCGGGCCCGAGGGACGGACGCGGCCGGCTGAGGTTCGTGGCCCACTCGGTGGCTCGAGCGGTGGACACGATATCGCCCTTGGCCCGATAGATCGCGATCGCCGTCTCGATAGCCTGGCGGGCTTCGTCGGGCCGGTCCGCCAGGACCAGGACGGTAGCGAGTTCGGACAGGGTGTCGGCCTGCAGCTGTGGCGCATCGGACTGACGTGACAACTCGACGGCCGAGCGCGCCAGCGACTCGGCTTCGTCCAACATTCCGGCGCGGGCGATGATTGGCGCTCGGATTGATCGCCACAACGCCAGTGAGTCGATGTCGTCGGCCGCTGTCGATGCCTCTGCAATTCGAGACAGGGCGAGTGCCTCGTCCTCCCGCCCCTGGTCGCGCACCACGCGCGACAGCAGCGCAGCTATTGTCGACAGGTAGAACGTTTCGCCCGCGCGCGTGAGGAATTCGTAATCGGGCATGACTTCGCGCTCCGCAGCGGCCAAGTCGCCTGCCAGCAGTTCGACAAGAAGGATGTCGATGCCGGTGGAGGCTGCGTTCAGGCCGTGGCCAAGATCGCGCAGCATGCCCCGGCCGCGCCGATAGAGTTCGCGTGCCTGATCGAACTCGCCGTTCATCGCGCGAAGCTGAGCCAGGGTGCACAGGATCTTGCTCTCGGCCTGCCGGTCACTGAGCCCATCGGAAATCATCCGTTCGCAGAGATCGATGGCCTGTGGCACCGGTGTCGGCCCGAGCAGTGTGCTGCTCGAAAGGCCCGTCGCGTTGCGCGCGATGATTCGATCGTCTCCGGCCAGTCGTGCGTACGTCATCGAGCGGCTGACGGCGTCGGTCGAGAGGCCGTAGCGAGCTGCGATTCCGTGGACCAACCCGATCAGTCGCCAGGCGCGTGCCAGTTCAGGGTGCGCACTTTCGCTCTCGAACAGCGGAATCGCCTCGTGCGCCATGCGCAGCGTCTCTTCACTGCAGTCGCCCGACTCGGCACTGAACAGGCGCACTCTCATCCTCAGCAGGCGAGCCGACGCCGCAATGCGCTGATCGGCAGTGCGTTCGGCGGCGATGTGGGCTTCATCGAGCACCGTACGGGCTTGCGGGAAGTCGCCCAGCTCGAGCAGGATCTCGCCGAACTCAGGCAACAGCGCCAGGCGCCTGGGGTCGTTCGCGCCCAACAGTGCGATGGCGCGCCGATACAGGTTGGCTGCGGCGTGCATGTCGCCGCGCGCGAAGGCGCGCCTGCCGGCGCTCGACAGACGCTGCGCTCCGTCGACGCCGACCGCGCGCCCCCGCTCGTCCAGCGGGCCGAGTTCGGACAAGTAGCGGTGTGCCTGCTCGAGGTGGTAGCCGAGGATTTCCTGGAACTCCAGCGTGCGGCCCCGCTCGGAGTTGACTCGGTCGGCCCAGCGCACGAATTCCAGGTGCAGCACTGCGCGCGCCCGCTTGAGCATGCCGTTGTAGACCGTGTCGCGCACCAGTTGATGGTGAAAGCGGTAACGCGTGCTGGCGTCGATAGCCACCGACAGGTGGACGAATTGTTTTCGCGTCAGCGTCGCCAGGTGTTGATCGAGCGCCGGGCGTACCGCGTCGGGCGCAAGCGCGGACAAGCCCAGCTGCGGAAACTCCATGCCCATGACCGACGCCGGCTCGACCGTCGCACGTTCGGCGCGCCCGAGCTGGTCGAGTCGCGCCTCGAGCAACGCATGGATGGTTGGTGGCACGTCGATGTCGACTTCGGCTGCGCCACGCACCCAGTGTCCATCGATCTGCAGCAGCACGCCGCGATCGATCAGCATCGACAACAGTTGTTCGACGTACAGCGGGTTGCCCTCGGCGGTGTCGATCACGCGGGCCAGCACGCCGGTCGGCAGCCCGCTGCTGCCCAGCAGGTTTGCCACCACCAGTTTGGCGGCGTCGTCGCTGAGCGGCTGCAACACCAGGCGCGAGGCGCCCGCCTGCTCGCCCCACTGCGGTCGCTGTTCCAACAAGTCGTGGCGCGCGGTGGCCAACAGCAGGATGGGCGCGTCGCGCGAAGTCGATAGTAGGTGCTCGAGCAGGTCGAGAAACGCCGGCTCGGCCCAATGGATGTCGTCGATCAACGCCACCACGGGCGCGTTGGCCGCAAGGATCTCGAGCACCCGGCGCGCTGCCCAGTACACCTCGTGCAGCGGATAGTTTGCCGCACTCAATCCCGTCGCCGCGGCGATGCGATCGACGACATCCCGATCGCCGAGGAACTGCAGCAGCTTCGCGTCGGCTGTCTCGGGGCTGTCGTTGTCGCTGATGCCGGCGGCTGCGAGCATCACGCGCAGCGGCCAGAACGTGATGCCGTCGCCATAGGGCAGGCAGCGGCCGCGCAGCACAGTGGCGCCTGCCGTGATGCGCGACACCACTTCGTGCACCAGGCGCGATTTGCCGACGCCGGCGTCGCCGATCACCGTCACCATGCGCACCGCGGAGGTGTCGACCACCTCGCTGTACACGCGCGTGAGTTCGGCCAGCTCGGCATCGCGGCCGACGATCGTCGTGTCACTGCGGCGCAGGTTGCCGTCGAGCCCGCGCGCGCTGACCAGCCGGAAGGCGGGCACGCGCTGCACTTTGCCCTTGAGTTCCAGCGGCTCGACCGGCTCGACCTCGACGGCGTCGCGTACCAGGCGGTGGGTGGCGTCGCCCAGGTAAATCTGATTCTCGGGTGCTGCCTGTTCCAGGCGGGCGGCCACGTTCACCGCGTCGCCGGTGGCAAGTTTTTGATCGGCGCCGGGGTCGTCGTTGGCCACCACCTCGCCGGTGTTGACACCGGTGCGGTTGGCCAGCGTGATGCCGTAGCGCGCCAGCAGGTCGGCGTTCACGCGGGCCAGCGCATCGCGCATGCCCACGGCGGCGCGCACTGCGCGCAGCGCATCGTCCTCGTGCGCGCGCGGCAGGCCGAACACGGCCATGATCGCGTCGCCGATGTACTTTTCGACCTTGCCGCCATGGCGCGCGATCTCGGCGGCCATGGCCTGGAAATAGCGCTCCTTGACCTCGTGCAGCGCCTCGGCATCGAGGCGTTCACCGAGCGCGGTGGAGCCCTTCAAGTCGCAGAAGACGATGGTTACCGTCTTGCGCACCTCGTGCACGGGCAGTTGCGCCGGTGCGGCGGCCAAAGGTGTACCGCAGTAGCCGCACAACCTGAACTTGGGCGGGTTCTCCTCGCCGCAACCGGGGCATCGAATCATCTGTTCGTGAGTCTAGAGGACGCTTGAGGGGTGCCGCCCCCGAGGTTCAGGGCCGGGCCGTGCCATCGCGTCGGCGCCACACGCGGCGCCGCCCGATCGGGGGATGGTGCGCACCCCGGCAGACTGCGGCTCGCGGTGCCAGTACAGTCGATGCATGGTAGCCGCCATCACCTCGCCGTGTACGCCCTAGAAATCGTTGAGCACGCCGTCGAGGCGGCCGCGAACGCACTCACCAGGCCCGAGGGCCAGATCGCATTGGGGTCTGCCGCCCTGGCCTCGGCGTTTTCCATTGGCGGGACGTTCGTCAAGACGATGATCCCGTTGCGCTGGCTGGCGGTGGGCACCAACCTCGGCTTCATGGTTTACGGTGCGCTGTATCCACAATTGCCGCTGATGGTGCTGCATGCGCTGCTGCTCCCGATCAACGTCTACCGCGCCGCCGAGATGGTCCGGCTCGCCAAGCGCGTCAACGCCGCGGCGCAGGCGCGCGACAGCTCGGGCCTGTGGCTGCGGCCGTACATGAAGCGGCTCAAGCTGAAGTCCGGCACCGTGCTGTTTCGCAAGGGCGACCTGGCCGACCACCTGTACAT